>CAYTTD010000121.1:0-6026 GCA_964440595.1 uncultured Gaiellales bacterium | reverse complement strand
TTCTGAAGCTCAATTACGTCGCCGTAGCGCAGGCGGGCCGCCGTCTCGTAGTCGGCATCACGCTCTGCCTGCTCGGCACGAAACTGCGCCTGTTCGATCTTCTCCTTGAGTTCGCTGGTCTCGTCGAGGATGCGCTTTTCGCCCTCCCACTGGTCTCTCAGCTCTTTGGCTGTCTTCTGCAGACCATCAACCTCTTCACGCAGCTTATCGAGCCGGGTGCGAGAGGCTTCATCCTCCTCCTTGCGTAAAACCTCCTGCTCGATCATCAGCTGATCAATCCGTCGCTCAACGCGATCAAGCTCTTCTGGGCGCGAGTCAATCTCCATACGCAGAGTAGCGGCGGCTTCGTCCATCAGGTCGATTGCTTTGTCGGGAAGGAAGCGATCGGTGATGTACCGATGTGACAGCTGTGCGGCAGCGACCAGCGCAGGGTCGGTGATTCGCACCTTGTGATGCACCTCATAGCGCTCCTTCAAGCCACGGAGTATGCCTACAGTGTCGACTACCGTTGGTTCGTCAACGTACACCGGAGAGAAGCGACGCTCAAGAGCAGGGTCTGACTCGATGCCGGTTCGGTACTCATCGAGCGTGGTGGCACCAACTACGCGCAGCTCGCCTCGTGCCATTAGCGGCTTCATCATGTTGCCGGCATCCATCGAGCCCTCGCCCTTGCCTGCACCAACTATGGTGTGGATCTCGTCGATGAACATGATGATGCGTCCCTCAGAGCTCTGTACCTCTTTAAGGACAGCTTTCAAGCGCTCTTCAAACTCACCCCGATACTTTGCTCCGGCGATCAGGGCGCCAAGGTCAAGAGACCAGAGCACGCGATCCTTCAACCCTTCCGGAACGTCTCCAGTTGCAATTCTCAATGCGAGACCTTCGGCGATCGCCGTCTTGCCAACGCCTGGTTCACCAATCAACACCGGATTGTTCTTGGTGCGCCTGGAGAGAATCTGCACAATACGCCGGATCTCCTCGTCGCGACCGATGACCGGGTCGAGCTTGCCTTCGCGCGCTGTTGCTGTGAGGTCACGCCCGTACTTCTCAAGAACCTTGTAGGTGTCCTCTGCCTCGGGGGAGTCAACCTTCTGGCTGCCTCGGACATTTGGCAGTGCCGCCGTAAGGGATTGCGGTGACGCACCCGCCTTCTTCAGAATGTCAGCAACCGGTGACGGCGCTGCGGCGAGACCAATCAGCAGGTGCTCACTCGAGATGTATGAGTCTCCGAGATCGCTGGCTGTTTTTTCCGCCGCTGCGTATGCGTCGCGAAATGCACGGTTGGGAGCCGGCTGCAGGTTGGTTGCACCGCTTACCTGCGGCGCCCGGTTTACCAGATCCTGCGCCTGCTGCTCAATGGCCTCAGGCGTTGCAGATACCGCTGCGAGAAGATCTCGTGCAGTTGACTGCTCATCTGCAAGTAGCCCGCAAAGCAGGTGCGCTGGCCCAAGCTCCTGATTGCCGCGCTGTTCGGCAAGACGGACCGTTACCGCCAGCGCCTGTTGTGCCCTAGTTGTCAGTTTTGAAAAATCCATTTTGTTCTCACCTCACCCATCTACCTGTTCAGTTGTTAATTGATTTCAGTACCCATCGTTCTTCCACCTAGGCGAGCGTCGTGCTCGCGGCACATGGACAATTGCCACTGATGCCGACCTTTGTATTACCTGTCTTGCGCCATCAGATTTCTTTCGCGCTTTTGCCGCCTCATCAACCGCCACACGAGCGGAGTGAACAAAAGTTGGATCCAGCTGAAGGAGACGCCGCTCCAGGTGTTCTAGGTGCTGGCGCATCACCTGCATCGTCTCATCCATGTCGAGAACGAACGCAATACCAACCAGGCTCATGCCCATCTCAGAGAGGCTCTGAATTCGCTTGAGCCGATCTATCTCTCCCTGCCCATATCGCCTGGTACCGCCGGATGTGCGGTAGGGACGAATCAATCCTTGACGCTCGTACTCTCGCAAGGTTTGAGGGTGCATTCCAACCTGAGCTGCCGCAGCACCAATCGTGCAGCCTCCGGCATGCTCGCCGCGCACGCGCTCATTTCGTGAACCAGGCATCAGGATCGCCCCCGATCAAACCATCTCGTACGCGGATTTACCTCAGTTGCTTTCTGATAAGCCCGCAGTGCCGCCTCCTGATCCTTGGTCAACTTCTGCGGCACCGCAATTCTTACTCGGGCAAGAAGATCTCCTCTGTCTTTTCCTTCGCTGCGGCGACCTTTCTTTCGGCGAGGTGCACCGCGCCCACGTATGCGAAGGAGCTTGCCGTCTTCACTACCGGCAGGAACCTTTACGGTCACGGACGATCCTTCGGGAGTTGGAACTGACACCTGCTCGCCAAGGGCGGCCTCGGCAAGCGTAACGGGAACATCTACGATGAAGTCATCGCCTCGTCGCTCAAACAGCTCGCTTGCCTCAACCTCAACCTGCACGATCAGATCCCCTGGCTCGCCACCGCGAGTGCCAGCCTCACCCTTTCCGCGACCGCGAATTCGGGATCCGTTCTTCACACCAGCCGGTATCTTTACCCTGTAGCGAACAACTTTTCGCCTGCGGCCGGTACCACGACAAGTGGCGCAAGGATCATCGACGACGACTCCTCTCCCTGAGCACTGTGCGCACGGCGTTGACATGGCAAAGAAACCTTCGTTTCTGCTTACAACTCCTCTTCCATCACACGCGGTACAACCTCTTGGCTTGCTCCCCGGTTTTGCGCCTGTCGCTTTGCAATCGCTGCATGCAACTTCTTTTTCAACAGGCACATTCACCTGAACGCCTTCAAGCGAGTCGGTAAAGCTAAGCCTTACCTGCGCCAGGATGTCGCGCCCTTTTTCCCCACGCGTACCGCGACCGCGACCGCGACCGCTTTTTCGCGAGCCTCCCATGCCAAACTGCGAACCAATGTCGCCAAAGTTCACACCAAGCCCCGAAAGGAGATCGGAAAGATCAACGTCACCCATGGTCTGCTGAAAGGATCTTGGATCGAAGCCACCGGCACCAAATGGATTAGCGCCACCAAACCCGCCACGACCGTTTCCGTAGACGCCGGCATCGTAGAGCTTTCTCTTCTCATCATCTTTCAGGACGTCATACGCTTCACCAATCTCTTTGAACTTCTCCTCGGCCTCCGCATTTCCAGGGTTGGCGTCGGGATGGTACTTGCGCGCAAGCTTGCGATACGACTTGCGAATCTCATCAGCGGATGCACCCTTAGGCACACCAAGAGTTCTGTAGTAGTCGCCTGCCATCTTAGCTTCTCACCTCCCTTCTCCCAGAGACCATGTTTACTCGGCCACTATCACTCGAGCGTGCCTGAGCACCCTGTCGCCAATGGACCATCCTTTTTGTACAACTTCAAGTATTGTTCCGTGTTCTTTACCTTCAACTGGCTGCATCATCAAAGCCTCGTGCAGATGCGGATCAAAGGGCACGTTGGTCGCGACCTCACTCAGGCCATGCGACGTGAGCACTCCAAGTAGCCGCGAATGGACGAGTCGCACGCCGTCCCCCGCTTCGTCTTCTGGGGCATGATCAAGTGCACGCTCCATGTCGTCAAGCACAACGAGCAGCTCGCCGAGCAACTTGGCATCCGCATTGGCCGATGCCTGCTCTCGCTCACGCAATGCGCGCTTCCTGAAGTTCTCGAAGTCGGCAGTGATCCGTTGCAGGTCTCCCCGAAACTCATCGCGTTGGCGTGTAACCTGGTCAAGCTCTGAGTCGACAACTTCAGCGGTTTCTTCCGTTACCGGTTCTTCAAGTGTGCCTTCAGCTTCACCCCGCCCGGCCTGGCGCACGGCATCACGTAGTGCCTCTGCGCCAGACCTTGCTGCCTGTCTTGGATTCTTTGAGGAGGATTCCACAACCCTTCCGCCTTTCAGACTCACGCCTTGCCGGCAGTTTCTTCCTCATCGATAACCTCGACATCCTCAACATCCTCATCTTCGCCATAGTCGGATGCTGATGGATCGGAGCCATTCGATGAAGCGCCTGCACCTTCGGCTGCCTGCTCAGCCTGCACTGCCTCGTAGACAGCCTTGCCCAGCTCCTGTGCAGCCTCGGCAAGCCTTTCAGAGCCCGCCTGCAGTTCGCTCGCCGTTACGTCCTCACGCTCGACGTCTTTCCTTAGCGCTTCGAGAGCTTCCTCAATGCCCTTCTTCACGTCATCAGAGACCTTGTCTCCGTGCTCCTTAAGCGTCTTCTCCGTCGAGTAGACGAGCGTCTCCGCCTGGTTGCGAGCCTCAGCCTTCTCCTTCATGTCCTTTGCCTCGTCTGCGTGCGACTCGGCATTTCGGATCATCTCCTGGATCTCTTCTTCCTTCAGGCCAGAACCGCCGGTGATTCGAATTTCCTGCTGCTTACCTGTGCCGAGATCCTTTGCCGTGACGTTGAGGATTCCATTGGCATCGATGTCAAACGTTACCTCGATCTGTGGAAGGCCACGAGGTGCGGGTGGAATGTCAGTCAGCTGGAACTTGCCAAGCGTCTTGTTGTACATCGCCATCTCGCTCTCGCCCTGTAGAACGTGGATCTCAACTGACGGCTGGTTGTCGTCAGCAGTTGAGAACACCTCGCTCTTGCGAGTTGGAATCGTCGTGTTGCGCTCGATCAGCTTCGTTGAAACTCCGCCCTTGGTTTCGATGCCGAGAGAGAGCGGAGTTACGTCGAGCAGGAGCACGTCCTTGACTTCGCCTTTGAGAACGCCGGCCTGAATCGCCGCACCGATGGCAACAACCTCGTCGGGGTTTACACCCTTGTGCGGATCCTTGCCAACTATCTCCTTGACCTTTTCCTGAACAGCTGGCATTCGGGTCATACCACCAACCAGAACAACGTGGTCGATGTCTCCACTCTTGAGACCAGAGTCAGCAAGCGCCTTGCGTGTTGGGCCTGCGGTGCGCTCGAGCAGGTCGTGGGTGATCTCGGTCAACTGCGAGCGGCTAAGTGATAGATCGAGGTGCTTGGGCACGCCATCAACTGCTGTTACGAAAGGCAGATTGATCTGCGTACTTGTGGTTGATGAGAGCTCGATCTTTGCCTTCTCGGCTGCCTCATAGAGCCGCTGTAGAGCCATCTTGTCTTGTGACAGGTCGATCGCCTGGTCCTTCTTGAACTCAGCAACCATCCAGTCGACGATAGCCTTGTCGAAGTTGTCACCACCGAGATGGTTGTCGCCACTGGTTGCCTTGACCTCGAATACACCGTCGCCGATCTCGAGGACCGATACGTCAAACGTGCCACCACCAAGGTCGAACACCAGGATGGTCTGGTCTGACTCCTTGTCAAGGCCGTAGGCAAGTGCGGCTGCAGTGGGCTCGTTGATGATTCGAAGCACGTTTAGACCGGCAATACGGCCTGCGTCTTTTGTTGCCTGGCGCTGAGCATCGTTGAAGTACGCAGGCACCGTAATAACGGCATCCGTTACTTCACCGCCGAGGTAACTCTCAGCATCGGCCTTGAGCTTTGACAGCGTCATGGCGCTGATCTCTTGCGGCGTAAATGTGTCATCGCCAACATTGATCACGGCATCGCCGTTCTTGCCCGCGACCACCTCGTAAGGCACCATTGTCTCTTCCTCAGCAACCTCACTCTTCTTTCGTCCCATGAAGCGCTTTGCTGAAAAAATTGTGTTCTCAGGGTTGGTTACCGCCTGCCTGCGAGCTGCTGGCCCGACGAGACGCTCACCCTTCTTGGTGAATGCAACAACTGATGGCGTTGTTCGCGCACCCTCGGCATTAGGAATAACTGTTGGCTCGGTACCCTCAAGCACTGCCATGCACGAGTTGGTGGTTCCCAAGTCGATTCCGATTGTCTTACCCATGATTATTTGACTCCCTTCGGCTCAAATTTTGTTTACACTGAACACAATAAAGGTTGAGTCATGGCGACGCAAGTCAAATTCTACACAAACCTGAGTTGAAGCGACTCAAGTTGGGCGGTTTCAATCGGTGGATGCAACACGTACCTGGTTTTCGGTCGCCTGGTTTTCGGTCGCTTGCTTATCGATCGTGTCCCTTGTCGTGGAAC
>CAYTTD010000120.1:0-6051 GCA_964440595.1 uncultured Gaiellales bacterium | reverse complement strand
GATGATCAGAAACACCCACATGCCAAGTTTGCCAAAAGAGATGTCTTTGAACGCCGGATCAGGCATAGTTACGCTTTGCGCCATATCTTTGCTCCTCCATAGTCTATTGCATGACAAAAATAAAACAGAACAAGACCAGCCATACCGCCAGCAGCATGTCCCAGAACGAACGCACCCCGACGGCCGCCGGAGCGTCCTTCCATTCATCAAATCGGCGGGACAAAACCACATCCTTGGCCCAAACCGCGACATCCCTGCGCCTGACGTCAACACAAATGCGCAGACGATGGCATGGATCATGGACTCATTCGGCTCACGCTACGGGCACACTCCAGCGATCGTAACCGGTAAGCCTGTCGAACTGGGCGGCAGCCTGGGCAGACAGGCCGCGACAGGGCGCGGCGTGGTCAACATCATCGGTGAAGCCGCACCAGACCTTGGCGTGCCACTTGATGGTGCGCGCGTTGCCGTCCAGGGCTTTGGCAATGTAGGTAGCTGGGTTGCAAAGCTGGTTTCCGGGCTCGGCGCAACCGTGATCGGCGTATCCGACGCAACCGGTGGCGTGATCAACACGAGTGGGTTGGACATCGAAGGACTCGAACGGTACGTATCCGAGTCAGGCGGGGTTGAGGGATTTGAAGGTGGCGACGCTGCCTCCAATGAAGAAATCATCACCATGGACTGCGACATCCTCGTTCCTGCAGCGCTCTCTGGGGCAATCACGATTGACAACGCTGACAAGGTCAAGGCAAAGATGATTGTGGAAGGTGCAAACCACCCTGTTTCACCTGACGCCGACCAGATTCTCCGCGACCGAGGCATCCATGTGGTGCCCGACATCCTCGCCAACGCTGGTGGCGTAACTGTCTCATACTTTGAGTGGGTCCAGAACATCCAGCAGTATCGCTGGACGGAAGAGCACGTTAACCGCGAGCTTGCAACCGTGTTGGCAAGATCATGGCGCGAGGTACATGGCTACGCTGAGGAGCATCACCTGAATCTGCGCGATGCCGCTATGTGCCTGGCTGTTGCACGCGTAGCGCGAGCCGCAAAACTTAGAGGATACATTTAGTGGCTTAGGGGCTACACTTAATGTTTGACGTAAATACCTGGTTGTTATGCGGCAAATGCCCGGTTGGAAGTGTGGGCTGGCGTTAAGTTTGCTGCCTCAAAGGACACTTTCCTAACTTATGACCCACCTTTAGTGCCACTAATTTGGTTCTGCAACACAGCAAATGGACAACGGAATCCACGTTTTCTATCCGAGCGCGAGTTTTCTGTCATATTCGAATAAAAGTCCGGCTGGGACGCTGTTTTTTTGCAAACAACATTGCCACTACACAAGAAATAACGGGTCCAGAGTGAAACGCGATCACACCATCAGAGCGATAACCGGGAGGCAGGGATTTGATCGATTCCTGCTTTGACGCCCGAATTTGACCTCCTCGGGCGAAGTGCGAGGGAGGGGCTGGTAGACCGTCATCTGTCAGCCCCTTTCCTTCTTCTATGGCAATTGTTCACACAACAGCGTCGACGACCATCGCCAGGAAGACGATTGCCAGCCAGAGCATCGAGAACAGAAACATAGCTCGAGCGCGGGGGCGAACGTCGCCACTCAGTGGCAGCGATGGGGTGACCGAATCATCAGTGCGTGTTGCCGCGCGCAGCCTCCAGGCAAGCCACAGCATGATGCCGCTTGCTGTGAGAGATGGCACGCCGTAGGCCAATCCGAAACTCCCCGAAATCACAGGTGCAACCATCAGTGCGCTGAGTGCCACTGTGTACCACCAAACCTGGTTGGAGGTCGAACGTGCGCTGGCAATGACGGGAAGCATGGGAACACCCGCCTTTGAGTACTCCTGCCTGATAAGCAGAGCCAATGACCAGAAGTGTGGGGGCGTCCACACAAAAACAACCAGAAACATGAACCAGGCAACCCAAGATAGCTCGCCCGTCGCAGCATCCCAACCAACCAGCGCAGGTGCAGCACCCGCAGCGCCACCAATCACAATGTTCTGCGCTGATCTGCGCTTCAACCAAACCGTATAGACGATCACGTAGTAAAGGCCCCCGCCAACCGACAGAAGCGCCGCAAGTGGATTGGCAACCCAAACCAGGATCGCAGCCCCCGCCAACAGGAGAAAAGTGCCCCATGCCTGAGCAACCACCAAAGGAACGCTTCCAACAACCATGGGCCTGAGGGATGTTCGCGACATCCTGCCATCGATGTCGCGATCTAGCACGTGATTCCATGTGCTTGCGCCTCCACTATTAAGCGCAAAACCGCAAAGCGTGAAAATCAGCACTAAAAAATCGTCTATCCCGTTCCACGCCACAACCATTGCCGAGGCGCAGGTAACCATCAGGAGCAAGGTGATGCGAGGCTTGGTCAGCTCAATCAGTGCACGCACGAACTGATCGGCGCTGGTGCCCATCGTCCCTGTTTTCTGCACTGACGTCTCCAATGAATTCAAACCAAACCAACTGTAACACCCGATCAACCGAACCGGGAAATCATGTTTCGTATTCCGGTATAAAGTCTGCTCAGAGCCTGAACATGACCTCATACGTTGCCGAGTTATTGTCGACCTTCTTCTCGCCCGGTATTGGCCCGACCTTGATGGTGAGGGTCAGCGATTCGCCAAACACAGGCACCTCGCTAAGCGGTACCTTCACCGTGGCAATCTGCCCTGGATCAACTGTGTCGATCACTGCAGCAAGCTTCAACGGATCGGTGTTGTCGCCACGAAGCTCAACCTCGACAGGTACCTGCGTAGCCTGGACTTCACCCTGGTTCTCGAATGGCACCTCGAATGCCAAAGAGTCGGCACCGGTGATCTCGGTTACACCCGTTGCACTAAGTGACTGGCCACTTGGCGAAACTACGACCTGACCGATCTGACCTCCGCGAACCTTGCCGTCGTTGGGCACTTTGACTGCCTTTGCACCCTTCTTGCCATTCACTGGAACAGTTGTTGTCAAGCGCTCAAGCGTCAATTTGATTGCCTTGGGGCTGGTGAACTCAGGATCCTTCACGAAAGCGCTGTCAGGCACACGAATTCCCGAAAGCTCATTGCGACGAAGCTCTCGGCGCACTGGATCCGCAAACGAGTCGGCGTACACGATGTCAGACGCAGCGAGACGCCTTGTGGCTCGCGCCACTGATGCGGCAGCAGCCTCTTTATCCTTGGATGCCAATGCGCCTGTCATCGATGTCTTGAGAACTCCAAGACCATTTCGCCTGTAGGCGAGAGCCGTTACAAGAAAACGATGCTCATCAACCAGCTCCTTCGGAGGCTCGATCTCACCGGCCTTAACGACGATGGCATTTGCTCTGTCGCGCGCGTCGTCAATTCGGGCAACGAGTTGAGCTCGATCTGTGCCCGAAGGCTCTTTGAGCAGATCCTCAAGCTCCTGACCCTGCGAATCGGATCGCTCGATCAGGTCGCCAACTGCCTTTACGTACTCACGATGAACGGTCTCAGTGCGGTGCGACATCCAGCTTGAGATTGAGAAAACCACAACCAGCAGCAGCAGAAGTGCAACTACGCCAGCCGCGGCAATACGGCTCCAATTTGGAGTAACTCGCATGCGCATGGGCCGGTAGCGCTTTTCGCGGGATGCTTTCCCGCCAATTTTGCCACCCAGGAGCCCCTGACGTTGCCAGGACTCATCACCGATCTCTTCTGCCTCAACTTCATCAAGCAGCAGATCAAACTCGTTTACTTCGTCGTCAACCCTGGTGCGGTCGGCCATAACGTCTCCGTTCATTTGAATAATTGCGGGCAATCCAATTACGAAAACCTGCAATTCAAGACAATCGGTTGTATATTGGCGGGTGAATGGTGCTGACATGGTGAGTCGGGGGAGACAGATACCGTTGGCGCCCACACGGGAGTCCTGCAACGGCCATGACACTTCTACGAAACATTGAAGATCGACTCAAACGCGTTGTTGAGGGAACTTTCGCGCATGTTTTTCGCACAAACGTGCAACCAGTTGAGATAGCGCGCAGACTAGTAAAAGAGATGGATGACGGTTGCAGGAAAGCGCTCCGATCGACGATTGCACCGAACACGTACGAGGTTTTTCTTTCGCGTGATGATTTCAATGATCTGGTGCGAGTCGAACGCAGCCTGGTAACTGAGCTGAGCGAGTATCTTGCCGAACATGGACGCCGACAGGGTTACACATTTCACTCGAGGCCAAAGGTTAACCTGCAGGTTGATGGTGATCTTGGGCGCGGCAGCTTTGGCATTGCAACCGGTTTTTCAGAGGCAGAAGACGACAGGGCCGTGAGCACGGCAAAGCCAGTTGCATCTTCGCCTAAGCCGATGGTAGCACCGGCCAAGCGTACTGGACCCACTGGCAGCGCACAGCTGACAGGGATGGAATCAGGCGAGACATTCCCTCTACCCAAAGGCGCTTCAATAACAATCGGACGCGACAACTCATGCAACTTGGTACTCAAAGGATCGAGCGTCTCACGCCACCACGCAATGATCACCGAAAGAGATGGATCCTGGCGAATATCTGACACGGGTTCGACCAACGGCACACGCCTGAACGGCGAGCCTTGCACCAACGAAACCGAACTTAAAGATGGAGACATCATTGGTTTTGGCGACGTTGTTCTGAAGTTTGATGCCTCTGATGGAGCCAGCAGATGATCCAGCAACTCCTGCTTGCAGGTCAGGCACTGCTGATTCTGATGCTGTATCTGTTCGTATGGCTGGTGATAAGAACGGTTTCACGCGACCTGGCTGTTGGAGGAGTTTCACCCAACGCCACTGGGGATTCAATTGATGACTCGACCATCATTCCGGCGGCCGACGCGGCAAAGTTGAGGCGCAAAGCTGGCATTCGTGAGCCCAGGATCGTGGTACAAACAAGTTCACTGTTGCGCGAGGGAATACCTTTCGTGCTGGAGCGCACCCTTTCGGTTGGGCGCGAGAGCTCCAACGACATCGTGCTTGACGAGGACGTTGTGTCAACCCGTCATGCGCGCTTTGTATCTCCTGACCTTCTGGTCGATAACGACTCAACCAATGGAACGCTGCTCAACGATAGACTGCTCAAAGGAGAACGATCGCGGCTGAAGAGCGGTGATCTGGTGCAGATTGGAAGCACCGTTTTCAGGTTTGAGGAGGCACGATGAACGCCACGCCATGGGCTGCTATTACTGACACCGGCCGAGTGCGTGCTCAAAACGAAGATGCCATCTTTGCCGAACCACCGGTGTTTGCAGTTGCAGACGGAGTGGGCGGAGCCTCATCAGGCGAGGACGCCAGCAAAATCGCCCTTGAAATACTTAAGAGCCACGTGCCGGATCTAACCAGCGCCGCATCTTCTGACGAGGCTTTGAACTTTTTTGAAACCACCGTGTTGCACGCCAACTCCAGGATTTACTCAAAGCAGAAGAATGATCCTGACCGCGCCGGCATGGCAACAACTTTTACCGGGGCACTAGTAAGGCCCGGCGGTGAGGTTCTTATCTGCCATGTTGGCGACAGCAGGGCGTACGCCCTCAGGCCAGGAGGTCCTATACGGCAATTGACCGAAGATCACTCAATCGTTGCCGAGTTGGTCAGGTCAGGCAAGATAACATCAGATGAGGCAGAGTCGCACCCGCGCCGCAACGTAATTACGCGCGCTGTCGGGTGCGATCTAGACGTAGCAACAGATACCATCAGGGTCGTTCTCGCACCTGGAGAGTGGCTTCTACTTGCCAGCGACGGCCTAACAGGTCTTGTCAGCGACGATGAAATAGCGCAGATGCTAGGTGCGGAGCTCAACAAAAAAAATCAGAGCGCCAATCTGAATCAGGCTGCTGCGAGGGCTTGCCAATTGATGGTGGATGCAGCAAACGATGCGGGGGGCAACGACAACATCTCAGTTGTTCTTGCCCGGCCACTACCGCCAATTGGCAATAATTTTGAACCCCAGAATCCTGCTGAAATAAGCGGCGCACTACCGGTTATCCCAAAGAATGAAGGACCGATTACAAAAAACGGCGAAATGCCAGAAATAAAGCCACAACAAAGTAGTGAA
>CAYTTD010000119.1:0-6075 GCA_964440595.1 uncultured Gaiellales bacterium | reverse complement strand
ATCCTGACGTCATTAATCTCTTTTGAACCGATTCGAAGGCGAACTGATGATTCTTGCAAGCTCGTCTGCGAAAAATCTGTCAGGGCTGTGTCTGGCACGCCGCGCGAGAACCCGCAGTTATCGCACCGGTAGTGCCCGAGATGAGCGATGTATACCGATGTCCACGTGAATGGTTTTCCGCAGATGCGGCACTCGGTTGAATCTGAAGCATGCGAGATCTCACTCGTGCCACTGATTTCGAATCCAAATCTTTTTACTGCAGTCTGTGCATCGGGATCACTTTCGATCGTTTGCATAAGCCACTCAATCAGCGGGTCGTCACAGTTACCGATTACTGTTGTCTTGATCCCACGGTGTTCCGTCAGGCACTTCAGCCACGCGTCGGCAAGTGTTTCCAACTCGCCGAACCTATCCAATTGGTCGCGAAACAGGTTGCCGAGAACCACCATGTTCGGTTTCAGATCATTGATGACCCGCGGCAGAGTTGCTTCATCGGTCTCGAGCAGGATGACAGGCACTCCTCGATCCGCAAGCATCAAGGTGGTGGCGATGCCACTTCTAAGGTTTGCGCCTGTTGCGTTATGCGCGTGGGGCGTTGAAGCCGCACTGCACATGTTTGACAACATCGTAGTCAGAGTTGTTTTACCGTTGGTTGCACTTACCAGCACTACTGTTGCTGCTCTGTGGCGGTATCGAAGATGTCTTAAGGCATCGGGTGCCACCTTGATAAGGATCTTTCCGGGCAGCGACGATCCACCCGACCCCCTGATTTTTGTTGCAGACAGAGCCAGCTTGGCTATGGCCAGAGCAACAATGAATCGGATTCGGGATGAGGCACGCGTCACGTAGATTGCTGATAATACTGCGCTTGATTGACATTGCAAGTCATTTTGCGGTCATTTTGAAATAAACTATTGCTTGCATTTTATTATTCATGTTATGTTGGCTAGGACGCCAATTAGATATGGATGTTTGACGATTAGTTCAAGGTGGCACAATGATTGTGTCACTGTTGAATGACTACCAAGATGCGGAGATCCGAGGACCATGAGGAACAAGACCATCTACAGAGTAATTGAAGGTATCGACAGGGAGCGCCTCAGGCAGTTCCAGGCAGGAATGCGAAAGCGCTACTCTGATGAACAGATACTGCAGGAGCTCAAGGAGTGCGCTGCTCGACTTGGTAAGTCACCAACAATGAGAGAGTTTGAAAAGGATGCAAATACCACGGTGCATCCTCAGACAGTGATCGAGCATTTCGGAACATGGAACGCGGCAAAGCGCAAGGCGGGCCTGGTTCCCCGCAGGTTTGCCAGCGACAACGAACTTCTTCAGTTGCTCCGGGATCTGGGTGAGGAGCTCGGGCGGATTCCAACCGCAAAAGACATAGAGGCCCGTAAAGACAGAATGCCATCAAAGAGCCTCTACTGGCACAAGTTTGGTCTATTGAACAAAGCGTTGAAGGCAGCCGGATTTGACGTTGCAGTAGGCGAGGAAAGACTCGCTCGGGCGATTGATCAGGGTGTGTTCCTCGCAATTAGGATTGGTCGATTGCCAAAGTTTTCGGATTGGGCCGCTGCGCGTAAGACCGATATGAACATGTTGACCGAGTGGCAGGTTTACAGAATGTTTGATGCGCGAAAAGGTGCGTGGTCAACATTCCAGTTCCTAATTGGTGAAAAGCTGCTTGAGCGCGGGGTTACCACCGATGGTGATGGAAACCTCATTGAGCAGGCGTCAACTGTCTGAGATGAGCAGCAAGCTGCTTTGCAAGCTCTTCTCGCGAGATGGCAGCGCGATGCAGATCGCTTAGTCTGGTTCTTTCAACTTGGCCTTGTGTCCATTTTTGCCATGCCTCGTGGATTGCTAGCGCACATGCTTCGGCGTCGTCTGGATCAATCACGATTCCTGTGCCCGAATCAAGCACCAGCTTAGCCGCAACGTTATCGGATGGAGCCAGAGCAAGAATTGGTGTTCCGCACGCCACGTACTCAAATACTTTGCCCGTATACACGCCTTTGCTTCCCCGACCTGGAGCGACATACAAAAACAGCATGTTGGCAAGTGCCTGCATTTTGAGGATGTCGTTATAATCTGCAAACTCGATGTGTCGTACGAACTGACCGAGCACTGGTGATTCTGAGATTCGCTTGGCGTCAGCCGGTTTCAATCCTCCAACAAATTTGATCGTGAATGCACCCTTCATCTCTGGATACCGGTTCGAGATCACCTCGATCGCATCAAGCATTGTTTTTGCATTTTGCCGTCCAAAGAAGTTTCCAGTGTAAAGCAGTTCGAACCGATCACGATTTTCGCGTGATATTTGGTGCTCCACATTTTCCACTTCGGGAAGCTGATCAAAGTCAATGCCGTTGGTCAAAACGTTGACTGATTTGGTTGGATAGCGCTTCTTCAAATCGTCTGCAAGTGGCTGACTCACAGTGGTGATCAAGTCTGCATGTCGCAATATTCGTGATGCCAGTCGAGTGTTGAACCAGTGTTTGATTCTCACTGAAAATTGATCTAATCGAAGATGGGGAAGATCAAGCCAGGAATCGCGAAAGTCTGCGAGCCATGGACTGCCGGTTGTCTTCCTGACCTTTGAGGCGAGCAGGTGAGCGGACTCGGGAGGCGAGGTGCTGATAATTGCGTCAATGGTGTGTGCCCTGCAGATCTCAAGAGCGGTTTTTCGTGAGCCGATTGCCCACGCGACGTGAATGTCTGGAACCAGCAGTCGTCGTGGAATCATCTTGATCTTCATTAAGATTCGCGATGCACGACCACGCCTGCCAAGTTGCGCAGCCGGAACGAATGACCTGGGAGACCTGGACGGCGTTCTGTGTACTGTGATCCCTTGAGGTATCTGAAGCCCCCCGCCGGTATCGATCCATCCAGGATCATCAGGGGCAAGAACGTGAACATCAATCCCAGAATCGGGAAGATAACGAGCCCAGCTCAAGACGCGTTGCACGCCACCGCCAGCGGCAGGTGGAAAGTAGTAGCAGATGATCAGAATAGTTATTTTCGAAGGAGATCTCATCAGCTCACGACTGAAGGTTCTCAAATGCAGCAATTCTTATCTGAGGATTCAAAGCCAGAGGTGATCTGGCTGAGTTGAAGCACATTCGTACGCCGAGGGGACCGGTAAGACCGGAGAATGCCTTGACCAGTGCATCTATTACCTTTGGCTCGTCGGCATCAACGATTGAGATTTTATGGTTGGCATCAACTTCGAGCCCGGGAACTTTTCCCGCAATGCTGTAGGCGACATTACCCATGATATCGACCTGACCATCAATGATGGCACCGGCTATCTGTTCATATGGAGTGGCACTGGTAGACAATAGATGGATCCTGAGACTATTGTGCCGAGTGTAGCAAGATCGTCGGATTTAGGGGGCGACGTCGAAAGGATCAGGCAGCATCCATTAAGTCAGATCCCTGTTCCGACTCGCGGCAGAGGCCGCATCTTTTGTCGTCAACCATACCGACAGCAACCAGCTCTTCAGCAATAACCCTGAATTCATTGGGGTGAGACGCAATGAATGCGGACGATGTAACCTCCGAAAGCGGCACAGTCATTCCATCAACCGTCACGGTAACGAACCAAAACGTTGGCGCCAAATCACTTCCGTCGAGAATATCGGCAGCCTCTGCTGTGTTGCGACACTCTGCGAACGGTTCTTTACCGTCGCCTGTAAGACCAGCCTGAAGGGTAATGGAGACCGTTGATGATCCGGTTGAGATTCTTCGGTTGAAAAACTGCGGAAGCTCATCGCTTATGGCGGCATAGAAGTGGTACCCTTGGCGAAGAACTCTTGCATCAAGGCAAGCGTGACCGCACGAACGCCGTAGAAATCTGAGCAGCGCATCCATAGATGTTTTTGGCAGCTCCTGAGACAACTTAGGCTACAGCTCCTGACTGGTCATCAAAGTATGAGAGTCGACGCTGATACTCTCGATCTGCAACTCTCTCCTCGGCATCAAGCCCTGAAAGCCCGGCGGTCAGGATGCTCCAGCACTCGGTTTCACAATCCTCATACTCGCGGCGATCCAGGTCTCCCGTTGCCTGCACATAGGCGCCCCAAAGAGCCTGCCTGCGCTGCGCAAACTTCGCCTTCAATTCTTGATATGCGGCAATAACATCTTCTCTGCTGCACGCTGCATAAGACATTGCTACGTCCCTTCAAACTTCACGTCACTGACTGTTTATCGGGAATTGGCAACACAAAGTTGACACCAATTACAAAAATGGATTCCTGCAAAACAATTTGAATACATTCTCATGGAACGCACCAAAAGCTGTCAGGCAGCATTACTTTGGCGTGCGATGGTTGAATGATTTGAAACTCGGACAATCCTGGCGCCGCTTTCTGTTGAGACATCTTCAGCCGTGTCGAGAAATCTCACGATCGATTCAGTGCCTCCGAGCGTTCTCACCACAATAGCAGCACGGCCGTCATTCATGAGCACGGTGACGCCCGCACCCGCCGGAGTCGTTGACTCCAACAGGGCACGTGCTACAACTGGATTCATTGTGTGCATTGCGCTCGACTCGAACTCACGCCTTGCGGCAAACGGATCAATCAGGTGGTCAGATCCCCTGAAGTGCATTGCAACAAGCTGATCTGCTGCCCCTGCAATCTGGGCGTTCAGATGCAATGGTGCTCCAGAAATGCCTTTCGGATACCCGGACCCATCCCATCGTTCATGATGACCCGAAATAACGGCGCGAGTCAAAGGAGAAATGTCCGCCCTTTCAATTAGAGACAGGCTCAATCTGACGTGATCCTTGACGGAGGCATCTGCGAGGTAACCTCCTGACAGTTGCCGCATCATGCGAGGGATCAGCATCAGGCCAAAATCCATTAGCAGGGTACCAAGTACCAGCTTGGATGTGCGTTCGTCGCGACGATCCATCCGGGGCATGCCGTTGTGATCAACCCAGCCATGCTCAGTGAGGTACCTAAGCGAGGTGACAGCTGCAATCAATGAGGTTGCGATAGCACGCTCCGTCTCGGATCTACAAAAGCCGATGGCGCGCGTCATGCAGATGACTTCTTTGGGTGACAGCTCATCCACGAGGTCAAACACGAGTGCGTTCAAAGGCTCAAGATCAGTTGCGGTGAAACGTGAGTGATCGTCGCGAACCATTGAAGCGAGACGAGTCATCTCGGTGCTCAGACTACGGTGAAGGTCGGCACTGATCAGTGGTTCAACGGCAATGCCATTGGATATCTGGTCTTCGACAAGTAAACCGGTTACTCCGGATTGAAGCAGGCGCTCCCGGATCTTCGGCGAGATTACTACTCCGTTGGTGAGAAGGGGAACACCGTTCTTCGTGCCACTTTGATAGATGGCCTCACCAGTCTTCATGGATTCATCGATCATGTTCGCGACGACGTATCTCATTGCAGTCAGGCAGCCCTCCGGTTGCCAAGAGTAATCCGGAGTCGTGATTCAGCATGACGTACTTCGACGTTCAACGATTCCATGTCAAGAAACATGCTTCGGCTGATTGTTCCCCCTACGTCCTGGCCCGAAATTGGCAACTTAAGGTTATTCAGTGCATGGACCACGGACTCAATATTGCGTTGTGGCAGGTCGTTGTTCGACGCTGCCGCGCCCTTGAACATCTGGGATCCTCCAGCCACATACGCAACAAGCTCGCGCGTGTTGGCGCCTAATCGCTTCATTCCTTCAATCAGCGCATGTACGGCTGAGTCGGCGTAGCGGCCGGCATACGTTGGACGATTGCCAATCTTCCATGCCCCTGGTGCAGTGGGCAGCATTACGTGTGCAAAACCTGCAATGTGGTTGGCGTGATCAATCAGAACTATCCCAACACACGATCCCAGCGCGCGCGATACAAGCATCTCGCCTGGGTTGTCCGATATGGCAATCTCACCCATTCGAACTGGTATCTCAATGCGATTGCCAACATCGATGCCAGAGTCACCGAGGCCATTAACGATCTTGGCCAGGCATCCCGGAGCAGGCATGAACATCAGCCTGAAAGGAGAACTAACACGGAAACGACTTCCTCCAACAAGAAGTACACCGTCGAAGTGCACA
>CAYTTD010000118.1:0-6098 GCA_964440595.1 uncultured Gaiellales bacterium | reverse complement strand
TCACGCAGAACAACGGGGGGCAGATCCTGAAAGATATTCGCGCTGATTCACCTGACATGACGTTCATCGGGCCCGACGGAATCTACGAGGAAGCATTTGTTGAGGCAGCTGGAGGCGCGGCAGACGGTGCTCTTGCCACGTTTGGTGGCTTGCCCCCCGAAAAGCTTGAGGGTGCCGGAGCTGAATTCGTCAAGAAGTTCACTGAAAAGCATGGTAAGCCGGAGGCTTACACGGCATACGCCTATGACGCAACTGGCATTGCTCTCGAAGCAATTGAGCGTTGTGCCAAGGGAGATGGAGTAAGTCGGGAGTGTGTTGTAAAAGAGCTATTTGCAACAAAGGATTACGATGGGGCTCTTGGAAAGTTCTCAATTACAGAAACAGGTGACACCACCTTAACCACCTTGAGTGGTCTTGAGGTCAAGAACGGTGCATGGCAGTTTTCAAAGGCACTGGATGTGAGCGAATGACAGGTGTCGATGCCACATGAACCTTTCGGCGGTGCAGAAGCAACAGATAATTGATCGGACTGGTCTTGCATTTCTTGCGGTTGCATCGTTCTGGCTTATGTTCAAAATGTTCTCGGATCCGACGGTGTTTTTTGAGCAGGCACTGATCGGATTAACAAACGGAGCACTCATCGCTCTGATCGCACTGGGATACACAATGGTGTATGGCATCATTGAACTGATCAACTTTGCGCATGCCGATGTATTCATGATTGGGTCAATGATTGCGATGCAGATCATTGTCACACTTGGAGTAACGGCCGGTAGCTCGTTTTTCGTCAAGTTCCTGATCATCATCGTTGCATTGGTGGCATGTATGGCACTGTGTGCGACCATCAACGTAACCATTGAGAGAGTTGCATATCGGCCCCTTAGGAATGCTCCACCGCTTGCGCCACTGATAACTGCAATCGGAATGAGTTTCATCATCTCCAACCTGGCTCAGAAGATCTGGGGGCCAAGTCAGGTTGATGTGCCTGACCTGCTTGGTAATGCCCAGATCATGGGTGGTATGAGGCTAAAAGACATGTTCGTAATAGTCGTGACTGTGCCACTTCTACTTGGATTGACTTGGTTCGTTCAGAACACCCGGCATGGTAAGGCAATGCGCGCGACTGCTCAAGATAGGTCAGCCGCTGCGATCATGGGAATCGATGTTGATCGAACAATTGGAATGACATTCATCCTGGGAGGGCTACTTGCGGGTGCGAGCGGCGTTCTCTATGCATTGGTAAATACAACCACAGTCTGGAATGCGGGTTTCAAGAACGGATTGTTTGCGTTCACCGCGGCAGTGCTTGGTGGTATTGGCAACCTTACGGGTGCCGTTCTGGGCGGTCTGATGATTGGTCTCACTGCAAGCCTGTCGGCGCTATATCTTGGCGATCGATGGACTGACGTCGTCATATTCTCAATTCTTGTAGTTGTGCTTGTATTCAGGCCAACAGGAATTCTCGGCGAGCAGTCAGTGAGTAGAGCATGAGCGCGACGGTCAAGAAGTCCGACAGCCGTAGTTGGTTTTCGGTATGGGGACCAGTCACGGTTCTTATGGTTGCTCTTGCGTTTCCCTACATTGAACAGGCACTGGGTTTGGGCATGATGAGCCCTGCTCTACGCATTCTCACTTCTGTCATGCTTGCGCTTGGGCTGAATATCGTCGTTGGCTTTGCGGGTCTGCTGGATCTTGGATACGTTGCTTTCTGGGCAATCGGTGCCTACGTAGCCGGGTGGCTTGCATCCAGCCATTTTTCTGAGGCCAACTTTCATTTGGCAAGCGGATTGCCGGATACTTTCCCGGGGATACATATTTCGGTGTGGTTACTGTTTGGGTTGGCTGCGGTAGTCACCGCTCTTTTTGGGGTTCTTCTTGGGGCGCCGACACTAAGGTTGCGAGGTGATTATCTGGCGATTGTCACCCTGGGATTTGGCGAGATTGTCCCAAAGATATTCCAGAACGGCGACAGCATTGCCGGGCACAATCTAACCAACGGAACCCGAGGAATCTCAGGCATTGATACGCCGACGCTCGGTGGTGCGTCCGTGGATCAGGCATTGGGAATGGGATGGGGCACCTGGGGGCCGCTGAACCTTCTTCCCTGGTACTACCTGGGAATCGCACTGTGCTTCCTCTGTTACATGGTCAGCGTACGTATGCAATGGTCCAAGCTTGGGCGCGCGTGGATGGCAATTCGCGAAGATGAGATTGCTGCGTCTGCCATGGGAATAAATCTGGTGGTGACAAAGCTGTGGGCTTATGGGATTGGTGCAGCGCTTGGTGGCGTTGCCGGCGTCTATCATGGATCACGAATCGGATCCATCTTTCCGTCCAGCTTTCAGTTCTATATTTCAATCGCCCTTCTCTGTATGGTGATCATTGGTGGAATGGGCAACGTGTGGGGGGCAATACTTGGCGCCGTTACGATCGAAGGAGTTAACTTCTGGCTTCTCCCAAGCCTCACCAAGTGGGGGGCAGCTGCTGGCATCAACGTTGATTTCGCAAGTTGGAACATGCTTATCTTCGGAGTGCTGCTGGTAATGATGATGCTCTATCGACCGCAAGGGTTTCTGCCCAACAAGGCGAGGATCATTAAATTTGAAGAAGATGACGCAGGTGAGACATATCATCCTGACACAGTGCGAGACGATCACTTGGTTGATGTGGTGCACGCGGGTCACGTTGACCACTATCCGTCGGCTCTTCACGGGCCCCAGGGGCCCGGTACACATCCGATCCTCGAAGCCGGCCCTGCAGCACATCTGACTCACCATGCTGATGGAACAGATGCGGCTCCATCTGCACCAAGAATCAAAAGGCAACGAGATTGGGAAGCCCCAGCCAGGTTTCCACGTTTTTCCGAACGAGGCCAGAACGATGCGTCCCAGGCTGGTGAGTCTCGGTGAACATTCTCGAAGCCAAAGGACTAACGATGATATTTGGTGGTCTCACCGCTGTGGACTCAGTTGACTTCACGATTCCCGAAGGTGGCGTCGTCAGCTTGATCGGACCAAATGGTGCAGGCAAGACCACGTTTTTCAATATGTTGACAGGGCTGTATCCACCTAGCCGGGGCGAGCTTTCATTTCTTGGGGAAGACATATTTGGTCGGCCGCCGCATCTCATTGCCCAGCTCGGTATGAGTCGTACCTTTCAGAACATTCGGTTGTTTCGCGAGATGAGCGTCGTCGACAACGTGCTGGTTGGTATGCATTCACGATTGCGTGGCTCTCTGCTCTCGACACTGTTGAAGACGAGATCATTCAGGGATGAGGAGCGTCAAGCTGTTCGACGTGCACGTGAGCTGCTGCGCATGGTTGGAATCAGTGAGAAACACAATGAGTTGGCTGGAAACCTTCCATATGGTGACCAACGCCGGCTCGAGATTGCGCGGGCACTGGCATCATCACCAAAGCTATTGCTGTTGGATGAACCTGCTGCTGGAATGAATCCACAGGAGACCGCTGCATTAGCCGTTTTGATCCGAGCAATACCCGAGCTGGCTGGATGTGCGGTTCTTCTGATCGAGCACGAGATGAAGCTCGTGATGAGCATCTCTGATCGAGTTACGGTTTTGGATCATGGAGTGAAGATTTCTGAAGGCACCCCTGACCATGTTAGAAACGATCCGGCTGTGATCGAGGCGTACCTGGGTGGCAGTGGAGGAGAGATCAGCGTGCCAGACGAAGGACTCGTATCATGAATTCCGTTCAGGTTGAGCACTCCAGATCTTCACGGTCCAGCGGCGGACAACCAATCCTCACAGTTGATTCAATACATACATCATATGGTGCTATTGAGGCTTTGAAGGGTGTGTCACTTGAAGTCCACAAGGGTGAGATCGTTGCTTTGATTGGCTCAAACGGTGCGGGAAAGACAACCACCATGCATACGATTCATGGGCTTCTCAAGCCTACACAGGGGTCGATCGAATTCGAAGGACATGACATTACCGGCTCGTCTACCAGCGAGCTTGTTCGAATGGGAATATCTCAATCGCCAGAGGGGCGCAAGGTATTCCCCAGGATGACTGTTCGTGAGAATCTCGAAATGGGGGCTTATCAAAGGGATGATGACGAGATCGACCAGGATATTGCTCACGTTCACGCTCTTTTTCCGAGGTTGGAGGAAAGGGCCACTCAGAAAGCTGGGCTGATGTCAGGCGGAGAGCAGCAAATGCTTGCCATGGGTCGTGCGCTGATGGCGAGACCGAAGCTGTTGTTGCTCGACGAGCCATCCATGGGGCTTGCTCCGTTGATGATCCAGACGATCTTCAACACAATAGTCGACATTAATCGGCGTGATGGCACGACTGTTCTTCTCGTTGAACAGAACGCGAACGTAGCACTTGAGATCTCAGATTGGGCCTACGTATTAGAGAGTGGATCAGTTGTTCTTGCTGGACCAGGACGAGAATTACTGGCAAATGACGAGGTTCGAAAAGCCTACCTCGGTGAGGAATGACCCAGATCGGGTAAATTGACAACCACTGGTAATCGTTGAATGCCGATTTAAGGGGATGTCATCTTGTCAAAAGAGTCAGTTCAAGGCATTGTAGAGGTGATGGGCACTGATGAACATGAACAGAGAGCAGAATCCCTCGGCGAGGCACTGAGAAACCTCAGCCGGATGCGAACGGGTATTTATGACGATGCGGTCGTCATGGTGGCGCCTCCACTGGACGGAGCCGACATGCCTGGTGCAGAACTTACTCGAAAGCTGTTTTCGTTCAGGTCCAGGGCAAAGCGCGCTTCCGGATTGCTGGATGAAAGCATGGATCAGCACGCAGACTGACCGTGAGCATCCAGACCAAGAAACTTATGCTTCATGTGGTGTCGGCCGTGGTAGGCATAGCCACCGCGGCCTTGATCGTATTCATTGTGTTTGGATCAGCATCGCAGAACGGCGCCAGCCAGGACGGCGATTCAGGTCACTCGGCCCAGGGTGAGGAGTCTGGCTCAGGGATTGGCTCCAATAAATCCGGCAATGTTGGATGTGGTGCTTACAAAGTTCCAGCCAACAGAAACAGCAATGCCATCGCGCGAGCAAGAAAAAGTCTTCCCACGGTGCGAAATCAAAAGGGTGTGGCAGTTACTCCCAGCGATGCGAATCAGATTACCTGGTTTGCCACAGCCAGCGCGGCCGCGGGTCTGTGCATGGACGAGATATCAGTTTCACAACGCCGTCACACCGTAACCTTGAGCCTTCCTGAAAATTTCGACCGTGCAGCGAGCGGGCGCTTCGTTTATGCGGTAGCCCAGGAGCTGTTCAATGCGCCGGAGGGATTGCAGCGGCAGGGCATCAGAGTTGTCGCAACATATGGACAAGGCGGTAACCAGCAACTGCAATTGATCATCGGTATGGATGCGTGGGATCACTTTTTGAGGGAACGCAAGAGATTTGGACTCAAGGCCGACATCGGCGGGTTGTATTCCTTCAATAGAAGGATTGATTGACTATATGGCAGGACGTTGAAGATGAGAGGTTGGTAGGCAAATCCATTTGCCTGTAGATTAGCCGCATGACAACCAAGGTGAAGACCAGCGATTTTGACTCATTGCCAGCGCGTGACGCCAGTATTTTCTTGATTGACGGATCAAGTCTGGCCTACAGGAGCTTCTTTGCCTTACCCGCAGAAATTTCGACGAGCACTGGTCAACCAACAAATGCTCTGCTCGGCTTCAGCAACATGCTTCTGAAGCTGATAACCGATTTTGATCCAACAACAGTCATTGTCGCTTGGGACGTCGGAGGAGAGACTGTACGCAAAGAGACTTACGCCGAATACAAATCGCATCGGCCGGAGATGCCTGATCCCCTCAGTGAGCAGTGGCCATTCTTTAAACCCCTGGTTGAAGCATTTGGATATACAAACGTGGAGATGCAGGGGTATGAGGCCGACGATGTCATTGGCACTCTTTCATCCATGGCGGAAGAGCAGGGGCTCAAAACCTGCATCGTCACATATGACCGTGATGCCATGCAGCTGGGCTCTGACAAAACAGTCGTAATGAGGACCACCAAGGGAGGTAGCGAAGTAGCAGTGTTTACACCTGAGCGCGTGAAGCTGCGGTATGGAGTAAGGCCTGATCAGA
>CAYTTD010000117.1:0-6110 GCA_964440595.1 uncultured Gaiellales bacterium | reverse complement strand
CTGGCAGCCAGGTCGCCACAATGGCGCCGACGCGGTATTTCAACCAGGCGCCTACACATGGGTAGAACTATCCACAACCGATCTTGAAGTTGCACGAAAGTTCTACACCGAAATGTTTGGGTGGGGCTGGAAAAAGATGGATGGCGACTTTGATTACTGGTTGGCGACGCTAGATGGTGAGGAGTTTGCTGGCGCCTACACAACGATGGAACACCAGGAGTCAATGCCAAGTCACTGGGCACCCTACTTCGGCGTCGCCGATATCAATTGGGCGGCAGACGCCATAAAATCAGCGGGTGGCCAGGTTCTTGTTGGACCGGCGCAGATGGGCCCGGGGCAGGGAGTTGCAGCTCTTGATCCGCAAGGCGGATACTTCTTTGCTTTCCAGATGGATGATTGGCCAGGGGCCTGATCCACAGAGGCGAATTGCGAGCGAGACTGTTTAGAAACGGGCAAAATCAGGAAATTGCCCCGTATGCAAAAAAAGGTCTGGGTAGCACTACCCCTCGCAGCAATACTTTTGGGCGCAGCGTTTTTGGGCGGTGTAGCAACGTCTACCACCAATGAAGGTGGCGCGGTGGTGCAAGAATCTGCGCCTGTTCCGTCGCCTCCGGAACCGCTACCGGCCGTAATGCCAAAAATTCCACCGAAGTTGATGCGCCTGGTCTTTGACGACGAGCTCTACTATCGCACGTCGTACAAGCCATTGAAGATAAAGACGCAGGTCTTGTCAACAACGGTTGGTGGAGCCTCAGGTGGAGGACCTGTTCAGACTGCACCAAAAGGTGTTGCTGAAGTTGTTTCTTTCACGGGCGAAGCAGAATACAGCGAGGCAACCGTCGGAACCGCGATGAATGAGGCAGTGAAAGCAGCAGGCCTGTCTGGAGGAGGGCCATCATCAAAGCCCATTGACCAGACCTCTGTGATGAACATGGCTCACGAGGAGCGGCGCATGTACCTCAAGCCGGGCAAGAGTGTTGTTTCAGCCACAGCGTACGTTCGCACCCATGTGATGCTACCCTCATCACCTCCCAAAACTCCCCCGAAAACGAAAGAGCCATTTCCATATCTAATGACCTATTGCACCCTCACGTTGATGGAATTTGACGCGAACAACACCCTGCTGAACGAACGGATAATCGGCGGAACATCCTACAAGATCGATGGCTTCTTCCCGTCTGAACCGCGACGAATAACTGGCGCATACGACTACAGCGGCGGCGAGCCACCTTACATGGTGACATTCAAGGTGCGGTGCAACGGCATAACTTCAAACGCCGACTTCCAACTCTATTCAAGCGGCGGCACGATTGAGGCCGAAACGGCAACGCCTACGATTGAACCGATCACACCGCTGGCACGCTAGAAACACCACTATCTGGAATTCAGCGAAAGAACCGGCGGCCGCGGCCGTTGACGATCTCGCAGTTCTTCGCAACCTTGTCGTTTCGGTCTGCCTTCACGCGATCCTTGCCCTTGCCGCAGTTGACGGAGTCCTTTGCCTTGGCACGTTGAGCTAATCGGCTGAACCGACCAGCATTCCGGGCTGAGTCGCGAGCGTCAAAGAAGTCGTTGCCAGAGCCTCCAACCAGAGCATCATTTCCACCGCCGCCCGTGATTCTGTCGTTACCAGCATCGCCGTTTACGATGTCATTACCTGTGCCACCGCTTAGCTTGTCATTACCTGAACCACCACTGATCCTGTCATTGCCAGCGCCTCCATTAATCGCATCAGCGCCGTTAGTACCAACTATCGTGTCGTTGCCAGAGCTGCCAATGCAGTTACCAGCGAGAAGAACCAACCCTGTGGGCACCGACTCTTGAGTACCCGCAAGGTTTTCGCAGACGTCCGCGGCAGAGGTCGTCGCTCCAGTAGTTGAAGAAGTGCCCGTTGTAGATGAAGCGCCGACAGATACGGCACTCGACGTCGCAGCAACTGAGCCCTCGCTACTGACAGCCGTAATTCTGCAAGCAACAGACGCACCGACTGCCACCGAGTTTTGCAATGCATACGTGGTGGTACCGGTAACATCCCAAGGCCCAGCAACAACTGATCCGCCAACGAGCCACTCGATTGTGTACGACGTGATCGATCCACTCCAACTCGCGAGGGTACAACTCAGAGTACCACCAGGTGTAGCAGTGCCACCAATTGCTGGCACCTCGGTGTTCGTTGGCATCGAGCTGCTCGGATCGACCCGGAAAACAAATCCATCGAATAAGCCTCCCGTATACATTTGTCCAACGACGAGGACTTTTCCATCGGTTTGAACCGCGCTGGCATAGGGAGTAGGACTACCTTCACTGGAAGGATCATCCACAAAAGAAAAGAATCCGCCGCCAGAAAATGTGGTGTCTAGCACCCCGTCAACTGTGAGCCTCGCCATGTAACCCGTGACTCCAAATAGATAGATTTCGCCGCTCGGAGTCATCGAGAAGCCGGGCAAGGAAGCGCCAGCGTGACTGACAGCCGTTATGATGCCTCCGTTGCCGAAAGACGTATCGAGGTCACCGGCAGGCGTAAATGCAACTGCCCCTGAGCCGGAGTTGCCAGCATCGTCGTAGATGCCTCCCACAACAATGCGACCACTACTCTGAATCTCAAGACCAGATGGCCTAGCATCCTCGACAGGTGAGTAATTAGCAATACCATCGGCTGAGAAAGTTGTGTCAAGAACACCAGCCGTGGTAAGGCGAGCTACATAGGCAGCAGAGGTGCCACCGCCACCAGTGCACTCGTAAGCGACAACAATCTTCGCATCTGACTGGAGTGCTACCCCAACGACATCTGCGGAGTTGCATGAGGTGGGAATCGTACTAACGCCACTCGTGCCAAAACCTGGCACGAGTGCGCCGCTGGCACTAATCGCTGCCACAAACACCGAATAAGGCGCACTACTGTCTTCACCCGCCGCATAGATGTTGCCGTCAGATGTCGTTGCTGACTCCGGGTCATGAGGGCCGAGTGGATCAACCTGAGTCACCAATTGACCAGTTCCATTGAACGTCGTGTCTGGCGCGCCGGTCGAGTCGAACTTCAGAAACGCAAAGTCGCTTGGCCAATGACTTGCCGTCACCATGATTGATCCATCAGCCAGCACATCGACGCTCGTTGCACAGCTTAGGGTGCCCAATGTTGTCAAGATCATTCCGTCAGCAGAGAAGCTTGGATCAAGCTCACCTGTTGACGTGTACCTCGCAGTAAGGACGCTGTAGGCGGATCCGCTTTCGCTTCGACACCCAACGACAACTATCTTGCCGTCAGCCTGAACCGCAACGTCAGTAAATTTTTCTTCGACCGTCGACCCCAGATCGAAGTCGACTCGCCCATCTGATGAGAATGCTGTGTCTCGATTGGCAGCATGAGAAATGTCAGTGCTCAACATCAAGAAAGCGATAATTAGAGCCAACACCATCTTTATGTATGGATTCGAAAGCTGCGTCATTGTGTTAGCGAAGACTTTCACTGGATACTCCTACTCCCCCATTGCCTGTTCTAAGAATGCGCATACTAGTTGATCCATATGCGGAAAAAACGGCCCGAGGCGGCATTTACAACGGCATCGCGCATTTGCAAATTTAATATCTGAGAGAATCAATCAATGATTATTGCTCCCCACTCACAATCGATCGCGTACCAAAGTGCAAGCGCGAATCAAACTGGAGTCAGTCAGCCGCAGGGCGCGCCACTTCCACAGGCACCTTTTGTTCCTCCGACAAAATTGAGTTCAAGCAAGCTTGATGAGCTATTAAAAGCTGCCACGTCCAACCCGACCGGAAGATGGAACCCTGGCACCGACATTGCATCAGCTCGCAACAAACACACAACCAACCGCTACGACGAGCTGCATGAAGGTCTGGCTGGCCCGTGGGACTGGCTTGAGGTTGATGTTCGAATGCTTCAAGGTGAGCCTGTGGCATCTCACGACGAGCCCGATCATCGCTCGCTCTGGATGTCCGACTGGATACGCGTCGGAGCCGCAAGCGAGCGCGGGCTCAAGCTGGACTTCAAAGAACGTGATGCAATTTGGCCGACACTCGATCTTGTTGAGCGCAACGGCGTGGATCAAAGCCGACTGATCATAAACGTGCCGGCTGGCGATGGCGGGGTGCCACCAGGCGAGCTGCAGACTATCCGCTCAAAATTTCCCGAATCAATAATCAACCTTAGCCCGAATGCGACCTTATACTCGCCCGGAGTTATTGATGCAATGGTTGGGCTCGCCAAGCAGGTTGGCGGCCCTATCATGTTTCCGCTAAATGCCATGTTTGTTACCCCACGAGTCGTTGAGGGATTCAAGCGGGGCGGGCGCGTTGCCATTTGGAACAACCCGACGGTTTGGCGACCGCGCGACGTTGCCAAGACCACAGCAAGACTTCGCTCCTGGGGCGTCGATGGCATGATTGATCTGCGAAGGTAACGCTCAGGCCGGAAACCAGAATTGTTTTTTTGCCGACAACAGGGATAAGGGCTGTCGCAAGTCTGCGGTGTAAGCAGAAAAGGGGTGGATGGTGAACATGAACGCAAACGCACTGATGTCTGGTGGATGGGCCGGGGTCATTGCCGGGGGCGGAGTGTTGGCTGCAATGGGCATGCAGATGCCGACCGCGAATGCTTCACAGGAGGAACGCCGCGATGCCTGGAAGAAAATGGCTACAATTGCCGCACCAGCAGCTTTAGGCGCTGGCACTATTCTTGGCGCAGGTCTTCTGCTGAAAAACCGCTCAACAAACCTGGCTGCGGTGCTGGTCGGATTTGGCGCAGGAATGCTTTTCGCCGGTCCATTGATGGGCCTTGGTGCAGGGCTGGCCGGAATTGGGTCTGAAGTAAAGAAGACCTATGGTGGTGGCATCAAGACGGCTGGTGAGGCTGTTGGCATCAACGCACGTAGATAGATCCATCGACGTTAGAGCCTCAAATCGGACTCCGACCACACTCTAGAATGAGTCCCTTGAAAGAAAAATCCGAAACGAATCATAAAACCACGCTCGGCAGCTTATTCCTGAAGTTCCTACGCTTCGGTGGGCTCGCCTGGGGTGGGCCCGTGGCGCAGATTGGCGTGCTAAAGGACGAGTTGGTTGAGAAAGAAAAGTGGATAACCAACGAGCGATTCAATCGCGTACTGGGTGTCTACCAGGCGCTTCCCGGCCCAGAAGCCACAGAGCTGTGCATCTATTTCGGACAACGAAAGCGGGGTCGCATTGGCGGGCTAGTTGCAGGGCTCGGCTTCGTGCTACCCGGCTTTGCGCTGATGATGCTTCTTACCTGGGCGTACGTTTTCGCCGGACCATTTGAGGGACGCGCACTCGCTGCCCTTGCAGCCGTTCAGGTTGCTGCAGTGGCACTTGTTGCGCGCGGGGCATGGAAGATCGGCACCAAGGCACTGCCAGACAAAACAACTGTTGGCATTGCCATTTCTGCGGCAATTGCAACCGCGGCGGGCGTTCATTTTGCCATCGTCCTGGTTGGCGCAGGAGTAATGCTAGAGATCGCGCGACGCTCAAGATCGATTGGCTCCATTCTGCTGGCAGCAATCACGGCTACGTCGCTGGCGTTTGGAACCAATGAGCTGAAGACGCTGGTGACGCCAGCCGATACCGGCTCCAAGATCGACGCGCCACACGCGGGTGATGCAACGATTACAGAAACTGCGGTCAGCGGGCTTCAGGCAGGCAGCCTGACATTTGGCGGCGCCTACACCGTTATCCCATTTCTGCGCCACGATGCCGTTGACAAGGGTGGGTGGCTTACCGACACTCAGCTTCTTCAAGGCCTCGCGCTCGGCAGCATTTTGCCGGCTCCTTTGATCATATTCGCCACCTTCGTTGGATGGATGGCTGCCGGCCCGTGGGGCGCAGTCGCTATGACGGTAACGATTTTCCTGCCAGCATTCGTAATCCCGTTGGCTGGGCACAACGCCCTCGAAAGACTGGTTGACGACCCTAGGGTTCATGACTTCCTGGACGGCATTATGGCAGGCGTAGTTGGCCTTATCGGCATTACGGTAATCGGGCTTGCGGTTTTTTTGGTAGAAGATTTACGGCTAGCCTTGATCCTTGCACTGAGCGCGTTTGCACTTTTCCAATGGAGCGCGCCTTGGGTAATCCCC
>CAYTTD010000116.1:0-6123 GCA_964440595.1 uncultured Gaiellales bacterium | reverse complement strand
ATGGCGCTGCAAGCCACTTACCGATAGATAGTCGCATTATGCATTGCGCCTACCCGCTGCGAGAGCATCTCAACCAACCGAGTCAGATTTTCTGCTGGTTTTCCAGTGTTCAATTGCCGCGCAGACGCACGAAAACGCCAGATCACTCGGCAGGAGATCCGGCTCAAACCAGCCTATCTCTGCACAGTCACTTGATGGCGTGGCATTTGCAATAGTCGACTCGTCAACACATACCTCAAAGAAGATGTTGAGCGTGTTGATGGATTGGTCACCGTAGGTATCGCCGATGATGGAAGAAATTCCTACAACGCGGCTGCTCATTCGTGTTTCCTCGAGAACTTCCCGCACGACGGCATCCGCAGCATCTTCCCCATCCTCAATGAAGCCCCCTGGCAGATCCCAATACCCAAAGAAGGGCTCAATGGCTCGCTTCACCAGCATGAGCCTGCCGTCGGCTCTCACAGCAAGCGCAGATGCGGTTGGCTTTGGATTTGCGTAGTACTGCGACGAACAACGAGAGCAGACGAGGTGAGGCTGAGCCCCAGGCTCATTGATCGCCGGCTTAAGCAGCTCTGCACATCGGGGACAATGCCGCCAACCCCTTAACCCTCCCGGCAGGTCAGTGATCCCTGAAGAGTTACCTGAAGAATCTGCGTCCGCGTCCATTAACAATCTCACAATCTCTGGCCACTCGGTCATTTGCGTCTGCGCGAACCCTATCTCTACCCTTGCCGCACTTGACAAAATCCCCCTTAGACTTCGCTCTCTCGTGCCGATTATCAAACATCGGCATCTGTAGCTGCACGGCCTCGCCAAAAAACATGGTGGATACTGAAAGTTTTTTCGCCTTCTTGCTACTTCGATCATCCCGCGCGTCAAGAATGTCGCGACCTGCCCCTCCGAATATTTGGTCTACACCTTTGCCTCCACGAAGAACATCATTGCCAGCACCTCCGTAAACGATGTCACCACCTGCCCCTCCGCCGAGCGTGTCACGACCTCGACCGCCGAACAAGGCATCACTGCCGTCACCGCCAAGGCCCAGATCATTCCCACTGCCCCCGCGCAACGTATCGTTATCTGCCCTGCCCGCAAGAACATCATCTCCAAGGCCGCCATCGAGGAGGTCATCCCCGCCTCCACCTTTCAGCCGATCTCCCCCCGCATCACCATATATTCGGTCATTACCGGGACCACCGGAAATCATGTCGTTACCCTGAAGGCCGTGAATGAGATCTGCACCAAAAAATCCCCAGATCTGATCCCCTTCGTGGGTACCAGACACGGTTTCAACTGCACACGCAGCAACGTTCAACGGCGAGCAACTGGTGTCAACAATTGTGGTACCGGATGTGGTGCCTGTTGACACCTGTGCAGCGGCACCTGAGCCGCCCAGGGCAAGGGTAGTCAAACCCGTAACACCGGCATCATGGCTGATTACCAACTCACCGCTCCGGGCACCGGCTGCGCTTGGATCAAAAACGACCGACACGACACACGTACCACCAGCAGGCACAACAGTGCTGCTGCAGGTGTCACCACTAATCCTGAAATCAGAGGCATGAGTACCTGAAATGGTTGCGCTCGCAACCGTCAGGTCAGCGTCTCCGGTATTTCCAACCTCCACCTGGTATGTTGCTGCACCAGCGTCAACTTCGACGCTCGCACCAAAGTCAACACTTGAGACGGTTGACACGTCAGGAATCAATCGGTCAAGCACCGAGATGGAATTAGAACTAATGTTTGCTGCGTAGATGTTTCTTCCGTCAGGGCTGAGCAAAACCGATGCAATCGTTGAAAGCTCTTTTCCATCGGAACATGTTCCAGGAATCGGAACTTCTGCGACGCAAAACTCTTCTCCGGTAACCGGTATGAGGTCACCGGTAACCATGTCACGATTAAACGTCACAACCGCGCCGCTCGTACTTGCATTGGTAATGAAGTTTCGATCATCGCTTGTTAAGAAGCCGGAGTAGGTTCCTTGCATCGGCGCAGCCGCATCACCACATAGCCCACCGCTTCCATCGTCGCTAATACATGCGGCGGTTCCCGCCTTCTGAGTCAAAACACCAGTTTCTAAATCGCGATCAAAAATTGCAATCGAATTTCCGGTTGTGGACATCACATAATAATTCTGTCCGTCGTTTGACAATGTTCCGCTATTGGCATTGTCTAATGCAACGCCCTGCGTACAGGCACCCCCCGTGCCTGTCAGACTTATGCAACCCGCTGCGCCTGCCTTTTGGTCAATCTCACCTGTTTCCGGATCTACGTCAAAGATTGCGACGGCATCTGAATTTGTTGCAGACACGTACAGGTTGCCGCCGTCAGAACTCAATGCCATGCTGTTGGCACCGTCGACGGCAATCCCGGTTTGGCATTGTCCACCATGACCAGTGGCGGTAATGCATCCAGCGGTTCCTGGCTTCTGGGTTAGATCACCTGTGACTGGATCCCTGTCAAAAATTGCTATTCCAGTGCCGGTTGATAGATACAGGTGCATCTCCGAGTCATCGATTAGCGCCATCACCGGGGCGTCCAACGCAACAGCGTCAACGCACTGACCGGAGCCACCGGTGTCATGAAAGCACCCGTTGACGCCGGCGCGCTGCGTGATCGCACCGCTGGCTGGATCGCGATCAAAGATCAACAGCGCCTTATCTGCCTGAGAGGCACCATAGATGGTGCGACCATCATCGGAGAACGTGAACACTGACAAACCGCCCAAAAATGTTCCAATCTCGCAAGCACCACTGTTACCGGTCGCCGATATGCATCCGTCCGTCCCTGAGAGCTGAGTCAGAGAACCGGTTTCCTCATCCCTGGCAAAAGCGGCAATTGAACTGTTTGTACCCGTCAATGCATATGCATTCGCCCCATCCGGGCTTGTCCACACCGTCGTCACACCATTGATTGCAGTCGCGGTGGCGCACTCACCGCCACTGCCGTCGCTTGAGATACAACCTGAAACCCCGGATTTCTGAACAATCGCACCGTTTGAGGCGGCGTGAGCCTGGCCTGAAAAAAATGAAATTACCAGGAATAAAAATGATGGGGCAACGACTACCACACGCCGCAGGCGACATGAAGTACCGGCCCACATATGTGCTTCAACCGCTTCCATATTCCACTTCCCTTCCCCGAGCGGTAGCAAAATATTCACCCACAAAAAAGCGGCGAGGGATCCGCCCACTAGATCCCTCGCCTTATATGTTGTGAACCGAGTGGGCAGTCGGTTGGCGCTGGCGTCATTTTGACGATTGGTGTGGGGGGATGGGCTGTCGGAGGAGCCTGCGCCTTGCGTCTGGACGTAAGAACCTCGCCAGACGAGGTAACGACCTACAAGCGCAGAGTCCGACAGGCATCCCCGTAGCCAGCTACTTCCTGCTGCCTTCGGTTTGCTCTCTCGGTGAGCCACTCACACGCCTTCATGGAGGTGTCCTTTCTTTAAAGGATTTGGTTTTGGTTCCACTTCGGCAACCAGGCTGTCTCGGTTTTCTCTCCGAGATCCACGGCTTTGCGTCCCAGCCTCACGACCGGTTTGCCATTTCGGTGACTCAATGCATAATATCGGCAACGATTCACAAAACTTTATAGCAAATTCAAACTTGAGCAAAATTATTGGGAATTGCAGCATCCCCCTTGCTGATAGGCTCGCTCACACTATGGAAATCATCTTTTCAGACCTCGAACCCACAGACGAAAAAATCGACCTACTAGGCTGTTTTGTTGGCGCTCCGCCCGAAATGCCTTCCTCGCTCACCGAACTAGACGAGAGATCGCACGGAATGATCAGGCGTGAGCTCGAGCGTGGTCGAGTTCGACCTGGCAAGGGGGACGTACATCTGGTGCCAACGCCTACCGATGGCCACCCTGAAAGGTTGGCGTTGTTTTCCATTGGCACAGAGACCGACGGGCACGAGGAGGCTCTCAGGTGTGCCGGTGCACGACTAGCATCAACAAGCAAGACCGCACGCGCAGGAATTGTTGGAATGGTCATGCCCGCAGCCACCGACGAAGCATCCAGCGAGATCGTGCTGGCACGGCTCGTTGAGGGATTCATGCTCGGCGCCTACCGTTACGAGCCATTCAAGAAGTCATCAAGGGTTGAAGAGGTGGTTGACGAGGTTACCGAGCCCGTTGAAGAGCGCGCAAAGCACCCACACACGCTCGTTGTGTTTGGTGCAAACGAAGCGGCCCGTTCACTTGCTGAGCGAGCTGTTACGCTCGCAGCAGCCACAAACTGGGCTCGCGACCTCGCAAACACACCCAGCAACCACCTGACACCACAAGCCCTTGCGCGGGAAGCTGCGTCGCTTGCCGAAAGCCATGACAACCTCACGTTCCATGCGCTCGATCGCAACGCGCTCGAACAGCGTGGGTTTGGGCTGATGGCGGCAGTTGCACAGGGCAGCCACAACAATCCTTCGTTGATTGTTCTCGAGTGGAATCCACCCGGTGCCACTGAGACTGATGACGAGAGGTTCGCATATGTTGGCAAAGCAGTGACTTTCGATACAGGCGGAATCTCAATCAAACCATCTGTTGGTATGCAGGACATGAAGCTCGACAAGTCTGGCGGTTGCGCAGTGCTTGGTGCCATGAGGGCGATAGCCGAGCTCGACATTCAACACCGTGTAGTAGCCATAGTTGGTGCCGTCGAAAACATGCCTGGAGGACGCGCCTACAAACCAGGCGATGTGCTCACCGCATTTGATGGATCATCGGTCGAGGTGATCAATACTGATGCCGAAGGCAGGCTCGTAATCGCGGACGCAATCTGTTACGCCAGAGAGCTTGGTTGCGGACGAATCGTAGAGCTATCAACTTTGACGGGCGCAATGGTCATCGCGCTCGGGCATCACTATTCAGGAATGATCACACGAAAAAGCGACCTGTCTGAAGACGTGCTCGCGAGCGCGGAGCGAACCGGGGACCATGCGTGGCACATGCCGATGCATGACTTTTACAGGCGTAGCCTGAAGAGCGATTGCGCAGACATGGTAAACAGCGCTGGTCGCGATGGTTCTTCCCTGTACGCTGGATTGTTCCTTGAGCACTTTGCACGCGAAACTCCATTCGTGCACCTTGATGTGGCTGGCACCGCAATGTTGCCAAAGCCGCAAGGTGCGTTTACCGTTCGTGGAGCAAGCGGATGGGGAGTTCGTCTGCTTACAGACCTATTAGAGAACGCCCGCCCAACAGGAGAATCTGAATAATGACAGCTACTCACACCTCGTCCATGTCCGCCTCATTGGCCTATGACATCTCTGATGAACACGAGATGCTGCGATCAACAGTGCGCGACTTTGCCGAGCAGGTCGTGGCACCAGTCGCAGAAGAGCTGGATCACACCTGTTCATTTCCCTATGACATCGTGAAGGGAATGGCTGATCTCGGCATCATGGGCATAACAATCCCCGAGGAGTACGGTGGAGCGGGCTCTGACACCCTCTCTTACGCGATTGCAGTCGAGGAGCTCGCCAGGATTGACTCGTCAGTATCGATTACGATGTGCGCGCATCACTCCCTCGGCACACTGCCGATCTATTACTTTGGCGACGACCACCAAAAGCGCACATACCTACCATTGCTGGCGAGCGGACAACGCCTTGCAGCCTTTGGGTTGACCGAGCCACAGGCAGGATCCGACGCAGGCGCAACACGGACCACTGCGCGACTTGACGGTGATGAATGGGTGATCAACGGATCAAAGATATTCATAACCAATGCCGGAACTGACATCTCCCACTGTGTAACGATTACCGCTGTCACCGGCGATGTTGCCGACACTGACGCCCCAGAGGTCAGCACGATAATCGTCGAAAACGGTACACCAGGTTACGTAATCAGTGAGCCAATGAAAAAGATGGGATGGCACGCCAGCGACACGCGTGAACTCTCGTTTCAGGATTGCAGGGTTCCGCGATCAAATCTCCTCGGCGACGCAGGACGAGGTTTTCACCAATTCCTCAAGATACTTGACGGTGGAAGAATCGGCGTTGCAGCCCTCGGGCTCGGACTCGCACAGGGGGCGTTTGAACAGGCACTTGAATACTCCAAACAAAGAAACCAGTTTGGCAAGCCAATTGCAGGTTACCAGGCAATCGCTTTCAGGCTTGC
>CAYTTD010000115.1:1305-6142 GCA_964440595.1 uncultured Gaiellales bacterium | reverse complement strand
TTCGATGCGCGTGTTAGTGCGACCTAAACGATTTTAAGAGCTTCTGACGCATCATGACCAGAAAGGATAGATAGACCACATTGGCGATCCGCAACTTCAGCGCAATATCAACACAAGAATGCAGAGAGTCACTGCAAGGATCCAGGAGCTGGACGCCGAGATCACCAGGCTGGAGGAGATTCGCGGACGTACATTTGCTGACGTCACTAAGGCCGAATCTGCAGCGCGAAATGCAGGCACAAATGCAATTGCTCAGCGCGTTGAAGGTGAAATTGATCCAGATGTCGTTGCTGCCCCACCAGTATCAAGCGACGCCGCATTCGTGGTGCCAGAGGATCTGTTGGCACGTGCTCGAGGCGCTGCCAAAGGGCAAACCGGTGTGGCGCCGCCAGCGGAGCAGGCGGCAGCCGGAAGCCTCGATCTGTTGATTGCGGCCCGCGTAGGAAAGATAAAGTCTTCAGACGCCTTCACGAACCTGGGGGCACGGAGCGCTGTGGAACAGGCGTTGGCACAACACTCCGTCGGCGGCACTCCTGCACCGCAGGCACCAGCTCCACAGGTGGCGACAGCCACTACTCCTCCACAATCTCCTCCACCTTCTGGCGGAGATGCGCTGACGCTGGACTCACTCTCTAACCTGCTGCCACAGTAACAGCTGGGAGGCAAGACACGTGAGCCCAGCCACAGGCATTGCAACGCGAGTTCACAGGCTCGCCTCCCTTGGAGATCTCTCCGAAAGAGCTGCAGTCTGGCTACGCAACGACGAAGGCCTGCTGGCACCGGCTACCGCTGCCTGCGAGCAGCTTCAGGCTCGAGTCGGCGATAGAGGAAACCTCACAGAATCGTTGAACCTGTTCAGCCGCACGGCCCTTGGAGCAAGCGAACGACAACTCAGAGGCGTAGCGCTCACTTCCTCACCTAAGGAGTTTGCGGCTGCGTACGTCAGGTATGCGGCAATCGAAGCAGGGGCGGTGCCGCCCGACGCAGATCCAAAGCTGGTCCGAAATCTTTTCCAACAAACGCTTAACAGGGCGCAGGCCGAACGATTTCTGATGTATACCACTGCTCCTTCGGCAGACCAGAGCCAATCAGGTGCCATGTTGATCGTGGACTCGAGTGCAACTCGCGCACTCACCGATGCCCTTGGCGGTAGAGATACAGCCGGAGGCATTGGAGAGACGCGACTCCTTGTTCACAACCTAACTCATGAAGGTGCACACCTCAGACGCCCAGGCGGTGTAATGAGACCATGGCTCGAAAGCAAGGCATCCGTAACAGCTGAAGAAGCAACCGCTGAATCGGTAGCCCTGCGCCCAGACCAGTGGATGCCCATTGCGAGCGCCACTGGTATTGCAAAAACAGGCGCAGAGCTAAGCGCTCTCGCAGCAACACCAATCATAGGAGTGTCGAGGTACGCGGCAATCGTGCCAGACGCACCTCAAGCCATGATCGCTGCACGACTGCTGCCGAACTGATGCTCGAATCAGTTCAGAAACCCGAATGCATCGTCAGCATTCGGCACAGCAATCTCCACACCGTCGCCATCCCCAACCAGATCCAGACCACTCAGGAACTGCTCGGCCTCGTAGAACGAGCGCGGCCTTTCCGCAGGCTGAATGGTTATGTCTTTGTAACGACTCAGACCCGTAGCTGCCGGAATCAGCTTGCCGATGATGATGTTCTCTTTGAGACCAACAAGACCATCAGACTTGCCCTCGAGAGCCGCGTCGGTGATCACCTTCGTTGTCTCCTGGAATGAAGCCGCGGATAGGAACGAGTCGGTCGCAAGAGAAGCCTTCGTAATACCAAGTATCACTGGTTCCCATGTTACCTGCTCACCCTTTGCCGACTTGATCTCGTTGTTGGTCTTCGTCACCTTGTGACCATCAACAAGCTCGCCAGGTAGCCACTCTGCGTCACCAACGGTCAGCACGCGCACCTTCTTGAGCATCTGCCGAACGATGATCTCAATGTGCTTATCGTGGATATCCACACCCTGTGAGCGATAGACGTTCTGAACCTCGTCAACAAGGTAGGCAGCAACGGCTTCAGCACCGCGCAGACGTAGAAGGTCAGACGGATTCTGAGTGCCTTCAGTCAATGGCATACCCAATTGAATCTCGTCACCTTCTGCGACAAGCAGTCGCCGACCACGTGGAACGATCACTGACCACGGCTCTGCCTGCTCGGCCTTCTTGGTTGCCTTCAGCGGCAGCAGCGTTACCTCGGTGCCGTTGTCAACCTGGGTCAGCTTGACCTTGGCTCCCGCCTTGTAGGTGGTCAGAAGCTCGTCGTCTGGATCAAACAACTCGGCTGCACCCTTTGGATTGCGAGCCTCGAAGATCTCGACAACTCTTGGCAAACCGGAGGTGATATCGCCACCGGCAACGCCGCCGGTGTGGAAGGTACGCATGGTGAGCTGAGTTCCAGGCTCACCGATCGACTGTGCAGCAATAATGCCGACGACATCACCGATCTCTGCCATGCGACCATCGGCGAGCGAGCGGCCGTAACACGCCTGACACACTCCATGATCAGCCTCGCAGTGAAGAACGGTGCGCACCTTGACTGGAGGCAGGTTCTTTACACGTGATTGTGATTCAAGGTACTCAAGCGCCTTGATCTCAGTAAGCTCCTCACCAACGGCAACTATCTTGCTGCCGTCACGCGACTTCAGGTCCTCAGCCACCACGCGACCAAGTGCACCTGGGTTCACCTCGTCATCACTGCGCACCAACGGCAGCTCAAGGTATCCCTTAGTACCACAGTCATAGCTGCGAATGATTACGTCCTGCGCCACGTCTACGAGACGTCGCGTCAAGTAACCCGAGTCAGCAGTTCGCAGCGCGGTGTCCGCGAGACCCTTTCGAGCACCGTGAGTCGAGATGAAGAACTCGAGCACCGACAGCCCTTCCATGAAGTTGGAGCGGATCGGCTGGTCGATAATCTCACCCTTTGGATTCGACATAAGGCCTCGCATACCGGCAAGCTGGCTGATCTGCTTGAAAGATCCACGAGCACCGGAGTTGGCCATCATGTAGATCGGGTTCAGATCCTCGAGGGCATCAACCATGGCATTACCGACGTCCTCGGTGCAGCTTGTCCAGAGGTCGATGACTCTCTCTTTGCGCTCAAGCTCGGTTATGAGACCACGCTCATACTGCGTATGAATCGTAGATGTCTTTTCCTCATACTCAGCAAGAATCGTTTTCTTCTTCTCAGGAATAACAATGTCATTCTTTGACACAGTAACTCCCGCAAGGCTGGCATAGCGGAAGCCGAAGTCCTTGATCGTGTCAAGCAGGGTTGCCACAACCGACGCACCCCACTGGTTAATTAGGGCAACTACGTACTTGCCGATCCCCTTCTTATCAAGCGTTGAGTTGAGGAATACGTGATCGACGCTGTCATACACCTCGACTGCCTCAGACAGCGCACGGTCAATAGCGTCGTGGAATAGCACGCGACCTGGAGTGGTGATCACCCAGGTCTGCACCAGCTTGTCTTCCTGCCACTGGTCGAGCCTGACTGCAATCACATCCTGAATGTCAACGAATCCGTGATCTACCGCGTACAGAACCTCTTCGGCGCTGCCATATCTCTGCGGCTTCTCATCATTCTTGAAGCTCTTCAGTGTCAAGGCCGACAGATCCTCAGGATGATAGGTGAGGTAGTAGAGCCCGAGAACCATATCCTGCGAAGGCACTGCCAACGGGTTACCGTGAGCTGGCGACAGAATGTTGTGGGCACTGAGCATCAGAATTCTCGCCTCGGCCTGCGCCTCAGAGCTCAGCGGAAGGTGAACAGCCATCTGGTCACCGTCGAAGTCAGCGTTGAATGCGTGACAAACAAGCGGATGAACCTGGATAGCCTTACCTTCAACGAGGATGGGCTCGAACGCCTGAATGCCAAGCCTGTGAAGCGTCGGGGCTCGGTTGAGCAGAACCGGGTGCTCTGCAATTACCTCTTCCAGAACGTCCCAGACCTCAGGCACCATGCTCTCTACCATCTTCTTGGCAGCCTTGATGTTTTGAACGCTCTTGCGCTCTACAAGACGCGCCATGATGAATGGTTTGAAGAGCTCAAGGGCCATCAACTTTGGAAGACCGCACTGGTAGAGACGGAGGCTCGGACCAGCAACGATTACAGATCGACCAGAGTAGTCAACGCGCTTACCGAGCAGGTTCTGGCGGAAGCGCCCCTGCTTGCCTTTGAGCATGTCGCTGAGTGACTTGAGCGGCCTGTTACCTGGGCCAGTGACCGCGCGACCACGGCGACCGTTGTCGAACAACGCGTCAACTGCCTCCTGCAACATGCGCTTCTCGTTTGCGACGATGATCTCAGGAGCACCAAGGTCAAGCAGTCGCTTGAGTCGGTTGTTTCTGTTGATCACACGGCGATAGAGGTCGTTCAGATCGCTGGTTGCAAATCGACCACCGTCGAGCTGAACCATTGGACGAAGCTCTGGTGGAATAACAGGGATGACGTCGAGAATCATCCACTCAGGACGGTTCTCGCTCTTGAGGAATGCATTGACAACCTTGAGCCTCTTGATTGCCTTCTGCTCTTTTTGCCCCTTCGACGAGCGAATCTCTTCACGCAGTAGCTCGGCCTCTGCCTCGAGGTCTGCGTCCATGAGAAGCTTCCTTACAGAAGCGGCACCCATGCCACCCTCGAAGTACTTGCCAAATCCGAATGGCTCCTCCGTGCCAAAGCGATCCTGCAATTCGCGGAAGAGCCCTTCTTCCTGAACAATGGTCTTGGGGGAAAGTTCAAGGAACAGTTGCCATGCGCGCTCCAGGCGATCACTCTCGATCAGGGCGCCTTCACGAATGTC
>CAYTTD010000115.1:0-1295 GCA_964440595.1 uncultured Gaiellales bacterium | reverse complement strand
CCAATAGACTTGCCAATTCCGAGCGGGTCCTCCTTGCCAAAGCGACCTGCCAGTTCGCGGAGGAGCCCTCCTTCTGGACAAAGGTTGTGGGGGAAAATTTAAAGGAACATTGCCATGCGCGCTCCAGGCGATCACTCTCGATCAGGGCGCCTTCACGAATGTCGTCCATTCGCTGTTGAAGCTCGAGCGCCGACTCCTTCGCCTTAATTGCCCACTGGACGATGGCATCGTTTTCTTCCTTGGTTACTACGCCGCCGTCACGCATAGCGTGCTCAGTCAGGGTATCCATGACCTTCTTGGGCTCTGGCCCCGGCGAGAACTCAACGATGTCGGCAAGGATGTGGTTACCGATCGTGCGGGCAACCTCCCAAGTCATGTCGGAAACTGTTTTCTTTTCAAGATCGGTTAACCAGTTACGGTCGTCCTCGTTGAACGAGCTCATCGCACCACGCGGGCTGCGCATGTACTTGAGCCTTCGGGCTACTGCCTTTTCATCAGCGCCCTTCATCGACTTGATGGTTTCCTGACCCCACTCCTTGACTGCCATTGACTGCTGGCGATTGAGACGCCTATCAGGCCTGAACTTGGCATCTTTGACGATCTGGAGGATCGTCTTGCGATCTTCAGTCCCTTCAATGGTTGTTACGACATCGGCAAACAAGCCGCCACCCATCTTAAGCACCTGCTTGTGGGCTACCGCACCCTGCTCCTCAATCCAGTTTTCGACTGCTTCTTTCCAAAGCTTGTCGTCTTCGTCAAAGTCTTTAGCCGTACCAGTGGCAAGATAGGTGCGACGCCGATCGAGGCGAGCTCCCACGCTAACGAGCATCTCTTCACGATCTGCTGCAATCTGATCGATCGATTCGTTTACCAGCTTCTGCAGCTTGTTCTTGTCAGCGTCGCGAGCCTTGGTATCCACCTCAGTGATCATGGACGCCGCAAAGTACAGAACCTTCTCGAGGTCTTTTGGCGCAATGTTCAGAAGGTATCCAATTCGGCTTGGTACACCCTTGAAAAACCAGATGTGGCTCACGGGTGCCGCAAGCTCGATGTGACCCATTCGCTCACGACGAACCTTCTGCCGCGTAACTTCAACGCCGCAGCGCTCACACACGATACCTTTGTAGCGGACGCGCTTGTACTTTCCGCAGTAACACTCCCAATCGCGAGTCGGACCAAAAATCCGTTCGCAGAAAAGACCATCTCGCTCTGGCTTGAGCGTACGATAGTTAATTGTCTCCGGCTTGGTAACCTCGCCGTGAGACCAGTCACGAATCTGCTTGGGGGATGCGAGT
>CAYTTD010000114.1:0-6144 GCA_964440595.1 uncultured Gaiellales bacterium | reverse complement strand
TCCCCCTCCTCCGAACCTGGTGTCTCTAACCAGGCCCGATGACTCAACAATACGACACAACCCCAACCAGCATATGGGAGGAATTACCTAAGATAAGGATTCAATTTGCTAGAAATGGATCGAGCTGGTCTGCCAGGCTGGTTGAGACTTCCACCGCCCGTTGAGGAGTTATATGGCTGACGTCAGCATATGAAAGAGTCCCAGCGCCACTTACCGCTTCACATCTTCCCTTGAATCCAGTGCAGACAATGCCTTCTGTGTCGATAACAACAACCTGAACGCTCGGAACCCTCAGTGCCGCTACCTGTTTGGCAGCATCGTCTTCAATATGGCCCCACGTCTTTCGGGCGTCCGGAGAAAAAGAGCAGGATTGATGATCGACCATGTTATTGCTCAGACATGTTGGAGGATCAAATGGAGCAATCGGGATATCTCTCAGAATGATGACCGTCTTGGTAGTGCCCGACAATTTGCGGAAAATCCTTGCGGCATTGTCAGATGCCCTGCGCTTTACATCGGCAGCGTCAGGGCCCTCCGACGTGGAGGATCCAGGGGACAATGGTACCGACTGCTGCGAAAGTACAATTGCCTCGTGAGGGCCTGTTCGATGAATCTCATTAATCACGTCACTCTGCCAAATGTCGCAACGTGCCTTCTGGCGAGACCAGCCACATCCGTCTCGAGTCCACATTCTCACCCCAAGGCTGTGTTCTTTGCCAAAGTGATCGAATGCCGGCATCCACATCGCCATGTGCGAGTCTCCGAAAAGCACGATCGAACGATCTGCGCCGGTATCGCCAAACAGGCATGGTCGCACTAACTCCTTGTCGTACTTCCTCGACCAGCAACCTCCGTATGTGTCATAACCATTCCCCCCTCTAATCGCAGATAACTGTTGCTCCAACGGAAGACGGCCATTGCCTGCCGGATCCATGCGCCCCTTGTGGGTGCCATCTGGCGCCTGAGTTCCGATCGCGAGCGCAATGCCTGCACCCAAAGCTACCAATGCGACACCGAGTGCATAACTTCGATGGACCTTTTCAGAAAGTGCAGCACTGCGCCTAATTGGATTCTCAATCAGTCTATAGCTGATGTCTGCAACGACCGCGCTGGCAACAACTGCACAAATTGCAGCAAATGGCGGCGCAACCGAACCTGAGCCGACAAAGTGGCTCCCTGATGTCTCGCTTGCGCCATCCGTTGCTATCAGACCAGCGAATATCAGCATTGGCCAATGCCACAGGTACCAGGAGTATGACCTCGCGCCAACGTACTGAAAAATAGGGGAGCCCAACATTCTCTCAATCAAATTGAGGGGCTTGTCCGAAAGTTGCTGAACCGAGCCAGCGACTATCAACGCTCCAGTTCCCAAAACCGGAAGCGCTGCTGCGATTCCGGGAAATGTAGTGGCTTCGTCGAATAAGAATGCGGAAGCCAAAACGCAAATAGATCCCGCGAGTGAACACAGCCATCTGATTCGTTGTTTGATATTTCTCAGAGCTGGGGTTGAGAGCGCCAGCATGGCACCGATAGCTAGCTCCCAAAACCTTGTGTGAAGTCCAAAAAATGCCCAAGGAGACTCACTGCCGCTATTAACTGCCGAAAAAGCGAAAGAGGCAACGGCTACGACAGCCACTGCAGGAAACAGAATGCCTCTTGAATCCCGAATCCGATTGCCAGATCCATTCCGTTCAGGTCGCCGGAGATTTGCAGCAGACCAGACAATGACCAGCATGAGCGACGGCCATATTGCATAGAACTGTTCCTCAACACTGAGTGACCAGAAGTGAAGCACCGGACTTGCGCCAACCGGCATAGCCATGTAGTCGTTTGCCTCAGCGGCAAAGTGCCAGTTTGAGTAGAAGAGTGCTGACGAGAGAAAATCCTTACCAGTTGCTCCCAGATTTATCGGCGCGATCAGAACAGACGCGGCAATACCAGTAGAGACAATGACCAATGTTGCAGCAGGCAGAAGCCGGCGGATACGACGACCGTAAAACCGTCGCAAAATATGTTTTCGACCACTGTCAATATCACGCAGAAGCGAGCTTGTTATTACAAAACCTGAGATTACGTAGAAGACATCGACTCCAACATAGCCGCCTTTCAGAAACGGAACTCCAGCGTGAAATAGAACCACAAGTAGCACAGCAATTGCGCGAAGGCCTTCGATGTCTTTTCTGATGAATCGACCGGTTCTGTTCTCTGACTCACTCACCTGGTCAACTGAATATATCGTTGGAAGAAGCGAAGTGGAGCGGATACCACAATGCAATTAGTTGTGACAAAAGTCAGACGTCTTTGTGTTTCAGCCCTGTTAACACGTCATCACCTTGAAACACAGCCTTGACATATGGCTGAAATACATCTGATTTGCTCCAGCTAACATTGTCGTCCTGCCGCAAAAGTCCGTATTTTGCCCGTGCGTTTGCGGGCAGTTCAACAAGGTGAACAGGTTTTGAACCGCCCATGTCAATATTCCTGGCCTCTGCAATGGCAGTGTCCAAGGTATCAGCCTTCAACATGTAGATCGGTACGCCGCCGTCTTGCCAATGTTTAAACCACGTATTTTTTCCGGGCACAGGGCGCTCATTTCTCTGCACAAGGTCATTAACCCACTCAACAGTTCTTGCCACCTCTGCCTCATACGGAGTCTGAAATGCCTTGACTAACCTCGCAGGATTTTCCTTCGTCGCCGCTTCAACTATCCAGGCACTCAGTTCGTCTCGTTTGATGATGCCGCGTAGGTCGGGATGCAGACTGTGCAGCTCACTGAAATCAAAGGCATCAAGGAAAACCATGTGAGAAGGTCCAGCGGAATCCTGCATGATTGCAACGTGCTGCGGATACGTATTCGAAGCCGCGTACAACATTGCCTCACCTGGGGTCATTCCTGGCAGCGGTATATTGGTTGCAAGCTCCTCGCTGTTGAACACCGGCGCGATTCTCTTGTCACCAGATTGAAGAAGCGTTTCGCGCTCCCAGGTTGACGAGCTTCCTACGCCGGGAGCATCGACCAATGTAGTCTCATTCACAAAAGAGGCATTGTTTATCAGCCTATTTCTAAATGGAGCTATCCTGGTAGCTGTGCTCCTGATCTCATCGAGCTCGGCAGCAACTTCATCACGCTGCCGCAACGCGCTGGTGAGATCTGATTCGTAGCGGGAAGCTAAACCCTGGTCCAATAGCTCCCTTGTGGAAAGTGGCGTGGAGTACGTCTCGGGCCAGGACTCCATGCCAGACTTGTCAAAGCCGATCTTGCGATTGTCTGTAGTTATGATCCCTCGAACGGTCGGCGACGTTGGAGCCGCCGTGACAGGAGCTTCTACCTCCTTGACTTTCTTGCCACCAAACATACCTTTGGATTCTTTGGTTATGCGACGCGTGCCGCTATTGAGATCCGCACCGAGAAGATGCCATCTTTCCGGCGAACTGGCTCCATCAAATACAACTATTGAGGTGTTACCTGACAGCTCCGAATTGAATTGAGCCGCAGCTTTTTCAGCGTCCTCAAATAACTTATACCCCTGCGGCGGTGAAAGCACGCGAGTGGCTATAAGGTTTAGATCGACCTGACCTTCGGACGTTGGCACATTCACAACGGCTACGGGCTGACCAAGGTACCTCGCGGCCTCTGCGGCAACTGGCTTATTCCGCAGCTGAGCCTCGATCAAAGGAGCACTGGAGTCTATGTGACCTCCCGACCACATAGACGACCTGGTGCGAAGCATATTAATGGCTTCTTCACTTGGCTCGAGCAGAATTACGCCGTCTACGGCATTCTGCGTGCCAGACAACGACTCAATGCGAAGATCCAGCTCACGCTGCTGCGCTTCCAGAGCCTTTTTTCTGGCACGTGCTGCAGCAACTACCTCATCACACTCTCTGGTCAAGTCGTCAAAGGTTGCGGTGAGTGAACCTTCAGCCTGCAAGCGAATGAGGCTGTCAAAATCAACGTTGGCAATCTTGCGAAGTCGCGCGAGCGTATCACCGACTACAGGATTTCCCACTGGATTCATGCCTGCTATTTCTCCCCTTTGACAGCACAATCGACCGCCAAATAATCGTCAAAACGAGAAATGTTCACCCCTGAACAGATCCCTCCCATGACGTATCATCGATTGGGGATGGAGAAACGTTTCAGTCTGAATCGTCACCAGCGAGAATCGAACCAGCTAATCAGCTATTTCTTTTTTCCTGATGAGTCTTCCTCATCACCGCGCTTGCCAACCAGGTACCAGACAGCGCCAACCGCGGCACCAACCGCAGCACTTAGCTTCAGCGGATTCTTTCGTACCGCTGCCGCACCAGCGCTAGCCGTGCTCGTTGCAGCGCCAACCGTCTTCTTTCGGATCGTCCTCTTGGCAAGCGGCCAAATCCAACGAGTAAAAACCCAACCAACAACTGCTGTACGAATCTTCTTCATCTAATCTCAGACTCCTGCGCCAACGAGCGGCTTCTTCTTTGGCGGCATGTGAACAACCTCACCCAGAGCATCCAATGCTGCCTCCTTGAGACTCTCAGCCAAAGTTGGGTGAGCCTGGATAGAGTACGCAATCGTCTCGATTGTGCTCTCTGCCTCGAGTGCATTGACGCCGGCTGAGATCATGTCTGACACATGGCCGCCAACCATTACCACTCCAAGGAGTTCCCCATATTGGTCTTCGTGAATCGTCTTGACGAATCCCGTGCGCTCTCCGTAGATCGCTGCGCGCGAGTTCGCCGCAAACGGGAAGTTGCCAACCCTTACGAGATCCCCGTACTTTTCACGAGCCTCAGCCTCAGTCATACCAACAGCAGCAACTTCTGGATCCGTGTAAACGACCCTAGGCACTGCAGAGTAGTCGACGGCGGTGTGATGGCCCATGATGTTCTCTGCGGCAACCTCGCCCTCGCGGCTGGCAGTGTGGGCAAGCTGCCACTTGCCTGCACAGTCACCGATCGCGTAAATATGCGAAACGTTTGTTCGCATATGCTCATCAGTGGCAATGCCCGCCCTTGGATCCCACGACACACCTGCTGCGTCAAGATCTAGCGAAGCGACCTGTGGTGCACGACCAGTCGAGACAAGTATGTAGTCGGCTTCAATGCTGCCGGAAGAACCATCCGCTGTTGTGTAGTGAGCAGTCACACCTGATGCGGCCCCCTCAATACGCTCAACTCGAGAGCCAAGCTGGAGCCCGATCTTGCGTCCCTTGAACTCCTTCTCAAGAGCGCTGCGTGCGTCGGCATCCTCAGACGGTATGAGGTTTGGAAGCATCTCGATGATGCTGACTTCGGAGCCAAATGTATTGAATATCGACGCGAACTCGCAGCCAATCACGCCGCCACCAAGAACGAGCAGTCGAGCAGGTACATGCTCAATGGCGAGCATCCCGGTTGAGTCAATGCAGCGTGAGTCGTCGATGCCTGGAATTGGAGGAATCACTGGCGCTGACCCGGTAGCAACGATTGCGCTGCCAAAGGTAATGGTGTCGCCAGAGTCGGTTACAACCGAGTTCGGTCCGGTAAATCGCGCGACCCCACTTACCAGATCCACACCGTTTGCCTTCAGGAGTCCTCCCACTCCCCTTACCAGTTGCGACACAACCTTTTCCTTATTCTTTCGTGCCGCGTCAAAATTCAGGCTGACTCCGCCAGGAGCGTCTACTCCAAAGGATCCGGCTGACTGCATGTGTTTGTAAAGCCATGCCGAGTGGACCCATGCCTTGGTTGGAATACAACCGACGTTCAAACAGGTTCCACCAACCTCCTGCTTCTCAACCACCACTACCCGAGCACCAAGCTGAGCAGCGCGAATTCCTGCAACATAGCCACCTGGGCCTGCACCGATTACCAAGACATCACATGAAATTTCTGACATTTCCGGCTTCCTTTTTCGCTTAAGCATGCATATTAGTTGAACTGGCACGCAAATAACACTCAAGATGTAGCGAGATATGCCGATATGGCTTTCGAGATGCTCTCACCTCGCCTGCACAAACCTGCTACATCCGCTGGTTCACCAGCTATTCCGCAGAAGAGCTCGTGGCGCTACTATCGCCCGCTTCTGTGGGTATTCGCTGCGGCTAACTTTGCGGTATGGACTCCACAGGCAGGCAAGGTGGATTGGCTCATTGTTGCTGCTCTGATTATTCTCGGCAA
>CAYTTD010000113.1:0-6161 GCA_964440595.1 uncultured Gaiellales bacterium | reverse complement strand
AGGTTGGTGACAGGTGTAGCACCCTGCATGCTTTGAGTCGTCTCGAAGAAATGGTTGAAAGTGAGAGTGCCTCTGGGCTTCTATTGACCGACCACGTGAGTATCCCAACGATTGCCGAATTGGTTGATCGCTGGGCGGACGTGATCGTGGTGGTTGATCCACCGCTGACCATGCAACACCTTGAGCGGTTAGCTTCATTTAAAGCGCCGCTTCATCTCGTCTTTGGCGCTGCAGAGAATCGGTTTTCCACTGATGCCGCCAACCACATGATCGACCTGCGAGCCAATCTCGGCGGTTTCTGGAAGTCGCTTAGCAAAGCACAGGAGCACGCTCCGCTCGATTCGATAATCGATCTTCTTTGGTGTCTGGGGCAGAGCTCAGAACCCGATGTACTTCCAACTCCTACTGCGATCGGCCACGCCCTCTATACGCTGCGAGAGCGTCGTCTCATAAGCCTGCAAGACGGCAGGATCAGCCTGCAGTCTGCCGATGTCAGTTGAAATTCCATCTCATTGGGTAGTATGGGATGAAGAGGAAATGCCGAGGGTGAGACGTCTGACCATTGGAAACGCAACTTGAAGAAGGGGATGCAACAACTCCTGAGCAGCAGGAGGATTCTCGTCTTGCCTCTTTGCTTGAGAATACGATCAGTGAAGCTAACTCCAGGCTCGATACCGACGCCATAATAGAGGCATTTCGGTTTGCGTCCGACGCCCACAAAGGTCAGAAGCGAAAATCAGGTGAGGGATTCATCATCCATCCCGTGGAAGTTGCTCGCATTGTTGTAGAGATGCAGCTCGACCAGGACTCAGTCATAGCAGCGCTTCTGCACGACGTTGTTGAAGACACTGACTATTCAATTGAAGACATGAAAGAACACTTTGGCGAAAAGGTTGCGCTGATCGTTGAGGGTGTTACAAATCTTTCGAAGATCAATTTTGCGAGCCGTGAGCAAGCGCAGATTGAGAACTACCGCAAGATGATAGTGGCGATGGCTGCCGACTATCGAGTAATTCTTGTAAAGCTTGCTGATCGGCTGCACAACATGCGAACGATTAGGTATCTGCCAAAGCAGAAGCAGCTGGTGAAGGCAAAAGAGACGATAGAGATCTTTGCTCCAATTGCTCATCGGCTCGGTATACACACGATTAAGTGGGAGCTCGAAGACCTCTCTTTTGCAGTTCTCTATCCACGGAAGTATTCTGAGATCCAGAAGCTGGTTCAACAGCGCAAGGCAGACCGTGATCGGGTGCTGAATGAGGTCAAGGAGCAACTCCAGTCAGAGCTTGAGCGCGTTGGAATCAATGCAGACATCAAAGGCAGAACAAAGCACTTCTATTCGATCTATCAGAAGATGCAACGCAAGGGCAAGGAGTTCAACGAGATACATGACCTGACAGGTATCAGGGTTCTCGTTGATCGCGTTGCAGACTGCTATGCGGCTATTGGCACGATTCACTCGTTGTGGACTCCACTAGAGGGGCGATTCAAAGACTACATTGCGATTCCCAAATCGAACGGCTACCAGTCACTTCACACAACCGTGGTTGGCAAGAAGGATTCGCCACTTCAAGGCAAGGCGATAGAGATTCAGGTGCGGACGTACGAGATGAATCGCATGGCTGAGTACGGTATCGCTGCTCACTTCAGATATAAAGACAAGCCGGGTGCCTCGAGCGCCGGCAAGAAGCGCACTGATATCTCCGCCAACCAGCCGACAGAAGGCAAGTCGGCAAAAGAATGGATCATGGATCTTGCTCAGTGGGAGTCTGCCGCTGGCGATGGCGGCGACTTCATGGAGGGGCTGCGCTTTGACCTGTACGACGATGAGGTCTACGTATTTACTCCCGCGGGTGATGTAAAGAATCTTCAGGCGGGAGCAACACCGCTCGACTTTGCGTACTCGGTTCATACCGATGTCGGGCACCGTTGCGTTGGTGCCAAGGTGAACGGACGCATCGTACCTTTGTCATACCGGTTGAAATCTGGTGACCAGGTTGAGGTTCTCACCAGCAATCAGCTTGACAAGGGGCCGAGCCGCGACTGGACAAAGATTGTTACAACCAGTCGTGCGAAATCGAAGATCCGTCATTGGTTCGCACGCGAAAAGCGTGAGGATCTCGACCAGCGGGGGCGAGAGCAGCTTATCGATGCTTTGAAGCAGCAGAAGATTCCTCACGCAAAAATCTCCGGTTCTTCAATGCTTGCTTCAATCATCAGGGAGATGGGATTCAAGAAGGCAGACGACTTCTACGTTGCTCTTGGTGCAGGCAAGTTCACACCTACCGTAGTTGTGAACAAGATACTTCAGCAGCTCAAGACCGATCAGGCGGTGCCAGACGATCAGGAGCTTGTGGGCATACCAATTGCCAAGCCTCGTACTGGCAAGCGGTCAAGCGAGGACTTCGGCGTTCGGGTTGATGGTATTGCCGATAGCTCGACAGTTGTAGTTCGGCTCGCAAAGTGTTGCATGCCGGTGCCGGGTGACCCGATCAAGGGGTACATATCCCTGGGTAAGGGCATTACGATCCATCGCGGAGACTGCCCAAACGTCAAGGCGCTAATGAAGAATCCAGAGCGCTTTACGCCAGTGCACTGGGATGGTCATGCACATGCGGCGTTCCGGGTCGAGATACAGGTTGATGCATGGGATCGCGCCAGGCTGCTTGAGGATATATCTCGCACGATCTCAGAGCACGGTGCGAACATCGTTGCTCACTCCGGCATAGTGGAAGACGACATGGTTCGCGAGCGATTCACCATGGAAATTGGCGATATCAACACCCTCAGGTCGGTGCTTGCGTCTCTGCGAAACATTGATTCAATATTTGACGTCTACCGCGTAACACCAAACTAGAGGTCCTAGACATGGCCGCTAGTTTCCCTGTTCAAAATCCAGGATTCGGTGCTTGATCTGCTCAGGGATTGGTAGCGGCCTACGGCGCTCAAGATCAACGTTGACCATCACCTGCGTCGCCGATGTCAAAAGCAATTCGGGCTCGTTTTCAAGCCACGCCTCGTACTTCCAAACCATGCTGGTGTTACCAATCTTCTCGACCATGCAGTAGACCGAGATCAGATCGTCGAAGTGCGCCGGAGCGTGGTACTCAATGTTGAACGCTCGCATGACTGGCTCACCACCGCCAATGCGGTCGTGGGCACCGAAGCCGAGCATCCGCAGGTACTCCACACGGGCGAGGTCAAAGTAGCGTGGGTATCGACCGTAGTAGACGATTCCCTGTGCGTCGGTGTCGCTGAAGGCAACTCTTGTTGTCGCGACGAATCCGAATGGCGGGCGGTGATGTGTCTTACCGTGCCCTCTGGTCGTTGAGCTATCCGACGTCATCAGGTCAGACTCCCACGCGGTCGTTGCTGTCGCTGCGAATCAGATCGAGAACCTCGTCCCGCTTTTCCTCCATTTTCTCCTGTGAGTCAGCCTCGAGGTTCAGCCGTAGTAGCGGCTCTGTATTGGACGGACGGATGTTGAAGTGCCAGTCGTCGTAGTCAACCGAGACCCCGTCGATGTGAGTTATCTTTGCATCGCTGTAGTGCTCTTTGATGTCCTGGATCTTTCGGGGAACGTCAGTAACGGTGCTGTTGATTTCGCCACTGATGAAGTACTTTTTGCGCATCTCACTGAGAAGGTCAGAAAGCTTGCCGCCAGAGTTGCTTACGAGCTGGAGCAGCACGAGCGCAGGCACCAGCCCGGTATCAACGGAGTAGAAGTCGCGGAAGTAGTAGTGGCCAGAGACCTCTCCAGCAAACACTGCGCCTTCCTTGCGCATGCGATGCTTGATGAATGCGTGGCCAACGCGGTTTGGCAATGCCCTGCCGCCCGCGGCTGAGATTAGGTCGGCAACTGCTCGGCTCGCGCGAACGTCATACAGCACAATTGGCTCGTCAGAATCGCCTGCCGCTGCGGCTGCGCCAATGCGGTTTAGCTCGTACTCGGCAAGCAGCGCCGTGATGAAGTCGCCAGGTACGAACTCGCCTGTGTCATCGATGAAGAAGCATCGATCAGCGTCGCCATCCCAGGCAATTCCAAGATCGGCGCCGTGCTCCTTCACCTTGTTGATGATGAACTCACGATTCTCTGGCAGGAGCGGGTTTGGTTCATGGTTTGGAAAGGTTCCGTCTGGCTCGAAATTGTACCGGTGTACATCAAGCGGCAAGCTCGCAAGCAGCGGCTCAATCATCGAACCACCGAGTCCATTGCCGGCGTCCATCACAACCGTCATGCGCTTGATCGAATCAACATCAACGAATGAGAGAAGTTTCTCTCTATATGACTCAAGAACGTCTACCTGTTCGACGGTGCCAACGCCTTGCCTGACTGGCGCAATCTCATCGCCAGATACCACAAGGTCACGCACCTCTGCCAGACCAGAGTCGATGCCGACGGGTTGCGACGCCCTCTTCACGATCTTCATGCCGATGTACTCGGCAGGGTTGTGGGATGCCGTCACCTGGATGCCACCGTCCAGGTTCAGGTGAGACACCGCGTGATACATAACCTCGGTTGCAACCATGCCAATATCAAGAACCCTTACTCCAGCCGAGGTCAGTCCTTCAATCAATGAAGCTGCAATTTCTGGGGCGCTGGTTCGCATGTCACGGCCAACCGCCACTGCCTCTGGCTCGAGCCACGCCGCATAGGCGCGTCCGATACGCCAGGCGCCATCGGCATCAATGTCATCCCCATATATCCCTCTGATGTCGTAAGCCTTGAACGATGATGGTGTTGCTGTCATTGGTGTGCCTTCGTGTCGTTTGTTGATGGTGAATCAAGCTCAATCTTTATTGAGTCAGCCAGCAGCTCTCGCGTGGTTTGTATGTGTTGTGGCATTACCTTGGTCTCAGCCAGCACCGGCATGAAGTTGGTGTCGCCCCGCCACCGAGGCACAATGTGCCAGTGCAGATGCGCTGCGATGCCGGCACCAGCAGCGTCACCAAGGTTAAGACCAACGTTGAAGCCCTCAGGTGAGAACGCCCTCTTCATCGATCTGATTACAAGGTCGATCAGCTCCAGTGACTCCGACCGCTCATCATCACTCAGCTCGGTGAATTCAGCGACGTGACGAAAGGGCACTATCATGGTGTGCCCGTTGTTGTAAGGGTACAGATTCAGTACCACGTAGCAACTCGAACCCCTATGGATGATCAACGCGGCCTCGTCGTCGTTCTCCTGCGGCTTGTTACAGAATACGCAACCCTCCGGCTTTTCCCCGGTTACGTAGCCAAGTCTCCACGGTGCCCATAGCTGTTTGGAAGTCATTGCAGGGATACTACCTGCAGAGCGATGGTTTAGATGACGAAAATACTGCTAGAACCAGCCACGCCGCTTGAAGTAGCCAACCATCACAACGACCAGCAATACCATTCCGCCGGAGATTGCTGCAAAGCCATATTCGCTGTTTGCAAGTGGAACTGGCACGTTCATTCCCCACATGCCTGTTACGAGAGTGAGTGGAAGGATTGTTGAGCTCAGGAAGGTCAGCACGAGAAGAATGTCATTCAAACGGTGTTGAATCACGGTTTCATTGGTGTCTTCGAGGGCCTCAATAACCTCTTTGTAGTTCTCGAGGATGTCCCAGATTCGCTGACCGGCATCGATGATGTCGTCAAAGTACACCTCAAGCGAAACAGGCATGTAGGTCGTCGCTGTCTTCATCTCAAGCACGCGCAGCGTGGTTAGCTCGGGCTTGATGATCTTTCTGTAGGCAATGATCTCCTGCTTCACGTTCGAGATCTGCCTGACCATCTCCTTGGCACGGCCCTCAAAGATTCCGTCCTCGATGTCATCCAGCTTGTACCCGATCTTGTCGAGTATCGGGAAGCAGTAGTCAAACAGGTCGCTCATTACACGGTAGAGCACGTAGCCGGTGCCTTGTGAGAAGAGCTCACTGCGGAAATCCTCATCGGATTGGGCGCGGTGAAAGATTCGATCCAGGGCGCGTAGCCGTGCGTTCGGTAATGTAATTATGAAGTCAGGCCCGAGGAAGATATCTAGCTCTGCGGTTCCCAGGCGACCAGCGCTTTTGTCGTAACGTGGAAAGTGCAGAACAACAAACGGATAGTCCGGGTACTCATCTACCTTGGGGCGCTGGCTGCGCGATAGAACATCTTCCCAATCCAGCTCATGAAAATCTAATCCGTACTGT
>CAYTTD010000112.1:0-6166 GCA_964440595.1 uncultured Gaiellales bacterium | reverse complement strand
TTGTGCTTATTGACGACTCTCGACGGATCCAGTCTCGTTATCACGCGTTGCCAGCTTCACATCGACAGACTTCTTTGACTTACCTCGGTAGTAGATGATTTCAACTTTTTCCCCGGGCTTGTGTTCACCAACCAGGTCAGCGAGCTCACGCATCGTTTCAACCTTCTTCCCGTCAAATTTTACGATCACATCACCGCCAAGCGGATACGTGTAGCCATTGATTGTTACCTCCTGGTCGCCGCCTTCAAGGCCGGCCTCATCGGCCGGCGAACCGTCGACCACATCAGCCACCAAGACACCCTCGTCAGTTGGCAGCGACACAATGTCCGCGACCGTCTTGTCAATGTCGGTGCCGGTGACACCGAGCCACTCGTACTCAACTTTTCCTGACTCAACAAGATCATCGACTACCCGTTTTACGGTGTTGGATGGAACCGCAAACGCGATGCTGTCGTTTCCGCCGCTTCGCGACTCAATCTGCGAATTGACCCCAATAACTTCCCCCCGCATGTTAAGAAGAGGGCCGCCTGAGTTGCCAGGATTCACCGCTGCGTCGGTCTGGATCACGTCGTCGATCTTGAAGTTGTTCTGTGCCCTTATCTCTCGCTGTAACGCGCTTACAACTCCGGAAGTCAGGGTGCGATCAAGGTTGAACGGGTTGCCGATCGCCACAACACTGTCGCCAACTTTGACCTCGGTGGAATCCGCAACCACTACCGGCTTCAGGGCCTTCTCCAGCTTATTCTTTTCGACATCAACCTTGAGGACCGCCAAGTCGGTTGACACGTCTCTGCCCACCACAACAGCATCGTACTCACTGTCGTCGCTGAAGCTGACCTTGACGCCGCCTTCGTCTTCTGCGCCGTCCACCACATGGGCATTTGTAACTATGTGACCCTCTTTGTCGATAACAAATCCCGACCCGCTGCTCTCCCCCTTCTGCATGCCGAAGAAACCGTCTGCCACCGTGATTGATGCCGTGACATGAACCACAGCCGGGGATACCTGGTCATAAATGTCACCTGCCGTCAGATCGCCTGCCGCGGCGACACTCTTACCTTTTGAACCTTCCTCTTTTGATTTTGAAGGCCTGGGAGCTTCCGTAATCACCGAGCTACCGCCGCCACGTTGGGCAGATTCATCGCCGCCTGACTTTTGACGATCGCTGACAGCCTCAAATCCGGCAGCACCTATTGCACCTCCAGCGATGCTCAATACCAACACGAGAAACATCCAGATTTTTGGCAAACCTGATTGAGACTTCACATTTTCATCCATCTTCGTATTCCTCCCAGTGTGCGATGTTATCCGATCACGGGTTACCGGTTCACGGCGATTACCTGCGCACGAACAGCGCCAAGGCTGGTACCCTTTAGCTCATGGGACTTCACTGGCAGGAACTCGTCGTAATACTTCTAATCGTTCTCGTGCTCTTTGGGCCGCGAAAGCTGCCCGAGGTTGGACGCTCGCTCGGCAGGGGCATACGCGAATTCCGCGATAGCTTCACGGGCAAGGGCGGTGCTCTCGATTTCGACGACAATGACACGGATCCCAAGAAGGTACCGGTCAAGGTTGAGATTGAGCGCGATCCGAGCCCCAAGAAAAACAAATGAACGCTTCTCTGCGCGACTGTTCACCAGTTGAATGTGGGTCGATGGCATGACCACGAGACAGAGAATTTCCAGCAGGCTCCCGTCAGCAGTGAAACCAGCGGTGCGCATGCCCTCAGACCGCGCCACGACCGTTGAACACCTCGAAGAGTTGCGTTGGCGAATAATTTCTACAGTCGCGCTGTTTATCGTCTGCTTCGGTGTTGCGCTGACGTTCCGATCAAGATTGTTTTCAATTCTTGACCGCCCTCTTGATGGGCGCTTTGAGCTCGTAACGCTTTCGGTCACTGAACCGCTGTTTACCACGCTTTGGATCGCAATCTACTTTGCAGCGGTCACCACGTTGCCTTTCGCCCTTTGGCAGCTTTGGAGGTTCATTAAACCCGCGTTGGATTCCGGGCAGCGCCGCGCGGTGATGCTTCCATTGCTGCTGTCTCCGCTCCTGTTTGGGGCTGGCGCAACATTCTGCTACTTCACAATACTGGGTCCTGCCGTTCAATTCCTGCTCGCGTTTGGCGCTGACGCCTTTGAAGTTCAAGTTCGCGCGAGCGAGTACTACGGGTTCATTACAACAATGACCATCGGCCTTGGCGCCATCTTTTGCTTTCCCCTGATGATCATCGCGCTTGCTCGCCTCGACCTTGTTACGGCAACTACATTGCGAAAAAGCCGTCGCGTTGCTCTCGTATTCATGGCGGTCGTAGCTGCATTGTTACCTACGGCTGATCCGTTTTCTCTCGCACTCGAGATTCTCCCTCTTGTAATGCTCTATGAGCTGACTATCATCGTGATTGCCCTGATGGACCGGAAAAAGGCAGCATGATCGGCTGGTGGGCACCCTGGGTGATCACCATGGATGGCCCACCACTGCGAGATGCGCTCATTCTGATTGATGAGGAAACTGGCACAATTTCATCTATCACGCCTAACGTGCGCGGCGCCGACGTAAACCGGGCGTCCGAGGGCGCAAGCACCACAAAGTGGCATGAATCCGTCATTGCTCCAGGCTTTGTCAACCTTCACTCCCATGTTGAGTATGGGGGATGGGATCTGGCATTGGCTGAGATGTACAGCGGAAACCAAACAGCTTTCGAGTCATTTGCAGACTGGATCAGCGACCATATCCTTCGCAAACGCAGGCTCAGTGATGCAGATCTCGCCCTCTGCGCAACGTACGGAGCACATCAATTGCTTTCGTCCGGCATTACGTTTACGGTCGATGCGAGTTATACGGGCTCGGCGGCTCTCGCAGCGCTCGGCAAAGCCGGCCTGAGGGGCATCGTGTGCGGTGAGGTATTTGGTTCCGATTCGCGCAACGCCTTTGAAATTCTTCGGCGGCTGACAGACCAGTCGAAAGCCTGGCCACTAGTAGATGCCGGCTTGTCGCCACACTCACCTTACACTGCAGGCACGGCCCTGTTCGAAATGGCTGACGCCTCCGGTGCGGTCTGGACGACCCACGTTCTCGAATCAGTCGACGAAACGCTTCACTACCAAGGAGCGGCGAGGCTGGCTGATGGCTTCGCCAAGGGGGGAATCGACCTCCCGCCCTGGACTGGTGATTCAACTTCGCCGGTTGAAGAGCTCGCTCACACCTTCTCGACGCGCAGCATTCTTGTGCACCTGGTGCAAAGTGATGAAAACGCCATCAGCAGGATCAAAGAATCTGGTGCGATTGTCGTGCACTGCCCGAGATCCAACAACAACCTGCGATGCGGCAGATTCCCGTTTGAGTCGTTCGCCAACGCCGGAGTCTTGGTGTGTCTTGGCACTGACAGCCCGGCATCTGCCGGCCCGCTGGACATGTTCGAAGAGATGCGATCAGCGCTTGAAACTCACCAATCGCTTCTTGATGCACAAGCGGTACTCGAAATGGCAACATCCATACCCGCCGCCGCGATGGGGAGATCTGAGCTCGGACGGCTGGTTGCTGGCGGTGCGGCTGACATGTTTGTGCTCAATGCCAGTGACCAAATAGCAGATCAACCGATTGGCGAATCCCCCATCAACCCTGTTGAGTTGTTGGTCAACCACGGCAACCGATCACGCATACAATCAACGATGGTTAAAGGAAAATTGGTTTACAGGCAGACTGCCATAGCCGACGTCGGGAGCGAAATGACCCGAATTAATGTTGAAATCGGCAACCTGGCAGATAGACTTGCAGAGCCCGTGGCGCGTGTAGCCACCAATTAGTGAAAAAGAAGGGCGCCGGGAGGATTCACTTGCATTCAAAGTCAGGCAAAGCTTTTTTTCTTTTCATGGCCTTCATCATGGTAATTGGTTATCCATTGCTGCTGATTTCGAGCCTGCCGCAGGCACAGGCGCTTTTTGGCACCGGCGGCGGGCCAGACGCCGCTACAAAAAAGCAGATTCGGGAGGCAACCGGCACCGTTCGAAAGTATCGGTGCGACGCTCAAGGTAAGGCGGCACCCAAGTCGAAGGCAATCAAGAGCAAATGCAAGGATGCCTTCCAGTCGCTTGGCAGCGGCTACCGCACCCTTGCCTATATGGAAGAGGGCGAAGAGGAGCTTCCTCGTGATGCATACCGCAACCTGGAGCTTTCACTCAAGGCATATACGTTGCTCGTAAAGATAGACCCGGAAGACAATGATTCTCGTGGCGCATACGCTCAGTCGCTTGAGATGCAGGGCGAATACGACAAGGCTCGGCTGCAGTACAAGCGTCTGGCAAAAGACGACCCGCAAAACGCGAATTACCTTTACGCGCTCGGTCGAACCGCCCAGAACTCTGACAAGATCGACGAGGCAATTGACGCGTATTCACGGTTCATAAAGAAAGCGCCAGATGATCCTGAAGTAGAAACAGCTCGAGAGGCAATAAAAGCGCTTAAGAAGCAGAAGAAGGATCAGGCCGCTGGAGGCGCGGCAGGTGCCGGGCTCTCCAATATCACGATGTAGCTTTCTGCGAACGACCCAAAAAAAGGGTATGGTTGAGTAGTTGTTACAACGGTCTACGCACACGAGACGGAGGATCACTAGATGAACTTTTCAGTTGAAACTGAGCTGGTTGAAGATCAGATTGCGGTTATCAGGCTAACCGGAGAGGTTGACCTTTACACTGCGCCCGAGTTCAAACAGCACCTGGTGAAGCAGATCGAAAACGGTGTGTTGAACGTGATCGTCGACTTCTCAGGCACGACCTTTATCGACTCAACCACACTTGGAGTCCTTGTAGGTGGCGTCAAGCGCCTCAGGCCTGCAGGGGGTCAGTTGGCATTAGTGTGCAGCGACCGCAACATTGTCAAGATTTTTGAGATTACAGGGCTTCACCGTGTGTTTGATATTCATGCGACGCCCGAAGATGCTTTGGAGGCCGTTCGCAGCGCAGCGGCAGCAGCCGGTTGAAGTTCGTAGTAGACTACGGCTGCCGAAAAGGCACCCTGGGGCCGTTAGCTCAGTTGGCAGAGCAGGTGACTCTTAATCACAAGGTCGAAGGTTCGAACCCTTCACGGCCCATTATCTATTGTTCAGAAATATTGATCTGAATTTCATTTGGTTTTTTTAATCTAATTTTGCAGGTAATTCATAGATCCTGCTCCAACTCCAATGCAACTGTTTTCGAAGAGGTGTGCTTTTTTGCAATTTTTTTCAGGAAAAGCTAAAGAGTGTTGCAAATGCTGCCGATCACTATATTGAGCTTGTTGATCGGGTTGGTTGACCGGCTCAGGGGATGACAAAGAGACAAGGAGCCTGGAAACATGAGAAGAAGACTTTCATTAGCGTTCGCACTGGTAAGCACCGCCGCGATCTTGGCACTACCTGCCACAGTAGGGGCAGCCACAACGGCGTCTGCTACCAAAGGCCTGACAGTCACTGCGCCCGTCACGGCATCCATCACATTTACTGATGTTGAGGACGGAGCTGACGCGGCTGTCACCAACTTCAGCTTTGCAGAGACTGCGCCAGGAGGCACAAGCGCAGCGGCGGGACCGTATCACGCACAGCTGTCAGCGGTATCTGCCAAGTGGAGTGTCAGCGCCGCCATCACCGACGCATTTGATACTGCAGGTGGCTCAAGCCTTGCGGATTCAAATTTCGAGGTAAACAGCACCGACCTTGGTGCCTGGACTGACTTGAGCACTTCACGAACAATGGACGCATCTGTCAACCGCGCAACGCTGGCATCTGACACGTTCTCGTTCAGGTTCAAGCCGGCCGCTGGCGCCGACTCGGGCTCATACTCGGGCGTGATTACCGTAACCGCAGCAACGCTGTAATCAAATAAATAAACAACAGGCTACTTGATCAAAAAGGTTGGGAGCGGCTGAATGCATCGGTCGCACCCAACCTTTTTGTTTTCTCGGTAAATGCAACCATGTATGGTTGGGGCGAAATGAACGCCACACGCCAATCGACACCAGTTTTTTCCACCAAAATTCAATGCATCCACAGATTCATATTCTCTGTTGCGCTGCTAACCTTCCTGACATCTCTGGTGCTGTTGTTGCCAGCAACTTCAAACGCAGACAGCTTCACTGTATCGCCGCCAAAAACTGAGGTAGAGGTTGACGCAGGCGGCAGCGCGACTGGGAC
>CAYTTD010000111.1:0-6175 GCA_964440595.1 uncultured Gaiellales bacterium | reverse complement strand
ATCCATGATCACAACACTGCTTCCACGGGCAAACATGCATTCAAGGGCGAGTCGCTGCCTCTCACCCATCGAAGCATCGGCAGGGTTCGATTGAGCAATGTGATGTAGACCTGCGTCACCAAGAACTACCCAGGGATCAACGAATTGATTCAACCGCGAACATCGCACGGTGATGAACTCTAACGCCGAGTCGGCAAACACCCTCGCTGCGGCCTCCTGACCTGTCCACCCCCAATCAGCTTTGGCGTGCGGGTTACCCGATCCTGTAACTCTGCCACGGAAGGGTTCAACGAGTCCACGCAACGTCTTAAGGAGAGTTGTCTTACCACAACCATTTTCCCCCTCAATGATAAGCACCTCCCCCTGCCTCAACACAAAGTTCGGGATGGCAACCTCTCTCCCGTTGGCATGTGAATTACAGAAAGCCCCCTGGATGTTTTTACACGGCAATGAAATAGAAAGCCCAGTCGTTTCAAGCACAGTTTTGTTGGTCGCATCCGCGACCTTCCATTTCTTTATTGCCAGATCACCACTAACGTCTGGAGAGCGGTAGTTCTTTGTGACAGCGGAAACCGGAACAGTCAATCTTGATACAACGATGTCCCTGTCATTGGCATTAGATTCAATCTCCCAAATCTGATCCGATGGTACCGATTCCAGGAACGGATCACGCTCGACCGAATCGTGAGTTGAGATAACAACTGCTACCCCCTTGCCAACAAGGTCGTTAACAAGCTTGCCTATACGCTTCCGAACCTGAACATCAAGACGAGCGGCCGGTTCATCAAGTAACAGAATATCTGGCTCGCTTGCCAGGGCAGCAGCAAAGGCCAATCTCTGGCGCTCACCAGAGCTAAGCTGGTCACATGGCGACGTGGCTCGATCAAGCAAACCTACCGCATCCAAAAGAAACTCAATTCGCGCACTTACATCTTTGTTTGCGTGGTATTGCAGGGCTGTTTCAATCTCCTGCCATGGCGTTGGCATGATGATCTGCCGGTCTGGATCCTGCGCCAGGTAACCGGCAACGATTCGCCCACCTCGCCCCAACGAAATTGATCCGGAAGCTGTGCACCATGAAGCAATCTAAAGATTACCTCCGTTAGTTCCATTCGATATTGCTCTGGCCAGCAAATTCAGTAATGACGATTTTCCAGTTCCCGAATCGCCGCACAGGTAAGTTACCTGCCCCGTGTACAACGAGGCTTCTCCAACATGCAGCTCCATGCCTGGTCCGCGCAATTTGAGCGCGTCGATTTTTAAAATCATTTCACGGGTGTTACCGTGTTTGGTTCCCTGGAGGCCTGCGATGTGACTTTTTGTTCGGCGTCGAGCCGTGCTGCCTGTTTGACCAATATGAGTTGGACTACCAATTGCTGAAAGCATGGGCAACCCTCCTACCGCACCAGCTAACAATCCTGCAACCAGCGTCACTGGATTAATCCCATATTGAACTCCATCGAAGACACTGAACGTCGGTGCCGGAATTTGTCCGCTTGTGCGCCCGACAACTACGAGCACAAGCAGTGCGACAGACACGGCCACTACAGGGGCCGACATTGAACCACCGGCACCATTCCCCTGATATGGATGCTGCATACGGTTTGAAGAACTGCCTGCGGCCTGAAGAGAAATCCGCCTATGCTCCAGCACCATGGCAGTGTTTGATGCTCTATCGATCATTGCTCCAAGTGAAGCCTCCCAAAGCCGTCCAGCTCCACGTTTGCCATGCAACATGTTTGAGCCCACCAACTCTTCTCTGATCAAGCTTACGTCACGCCTCATCAACGGCCCCAACCTCAAAACAAGCCCAGAGAGAAGCGCCGATTTTGGAGAGATACGTCCAAGCGCTGCAACAAGTGAACGCACTGGAACACACCAGAAAACAACAACCGCAAGAACTTGAGCGGGAAGCCGGAGAGCTGATGCTCCAGTCCACAATGCACCGGATAACCCATCAAATACGGGCTGTGAGATTACGATGGATGAAAGCGAGAAGCTTCCTCCTACAAGAGATACACCAGGTATTAGAACAAACATGCCTAGCCCCACAAGCAGTGATAGAACAACCAATCGGTATTGCTCCAGCATCACAGCCAAGGTCGCCAATGATATGAAGGCAAATCCACTTATCAAGGGATGGGGCGTCAGGTTGATCGATACAACCACAGCAAGCCAACCGCAAAGTGCAGCAAATGGCGTCAACTGAGATCGAACACCAGCTGTTCTGCGGGGCACAAATTCGCACGGCTCAGACACCGTGACTGCTCTTGAGGAGGACTCTACATACATGCGCGCGTGAAGGGATTATTCCTGAAAAAGCGGGGTGAAAAGCTTCGCAATATCTTGATTTAGGCCGTAATGACCGTGGTTCTGACCCACGTAGTTATCAACCAGCCAATAGGTTGCCTTCACGGTCTACGACACCAGATATGTGAAACTGCATGCCGGCTCGAAGCAAAGTTCTGGCCGCGGCCCGAACGCCCTCATCGGTGGTGCCGGTAATCACAATTACTGGTTCGCTATCTGGCTCCCCGTCAATCGTGGTCGCCCACACCAGCCCCTCGGCCGTGTCGAGGCGGCGGCTAAATTCATCCATCGGCCCCTGATAGCGAATTTGGGTCCCTTCGACCCAAGCGGTGACTCCATACCCTCGCGGGTCAAGCCCGATATCAATGAGGTATGGGTCAAGCCTCGCATCTTCCCACCGAGCGATAACGAGAGTCATCCACTTTCGCCTCACGGCCTCGACAGGTATTTCGTCATCTGCTCCACCTCCAACGCCGCCAATACCGCCGGTATCGCGAAGTGGCACAATTTCGGGATCGATTTTTTGAAAATACTGGTCTGTGAAGATCTCCGCATCGCGTTCAAATTTATCGCCCCAAACGATCCTCAATGGCCAGTCGGATTCGCGGAATCCAGTAAGGAGAGGATCGGGAAATACGCCAACCGCTACCGGAATCCTTTCGTAGATATCGTATCGCCGCAGATCCCACCAAAGCGAATTACCACTCTTGAGCCTGAACCGCTCCGGGGCCTTGTCGGCCTCTACTCCGTTGACACGGTAAAACCAACCGGCCTTTTCGGGGCCAAATTGTTTCAAAGAACCGCCACCGACACCGTTTACCTGTGAAATCACTCCGCCTGGGCCAACCCGTACGTCAGCGACCTCACGAAGGGCATCCAACGCTGTCATTCCCCTCTTCAATCGTATGCTCTTGCGAATAACAAGCTCACTGCCACCATCAGTTGTGACGGTTACGTCAACGCGCTTTCCCAAAATCCTTGTTGTGTCACTTAGTCGCGGGTCTTCTGCAAGCGGGTTGGCTGAGCAACCGGCGACAAAAAACGTCACCGTCAACGCAAACAATATGGTTCTCAACGTTGCTATTGATATGTTGTTCGCAGAATCATTCAAGATGCTCAGCAAAGCTCCAAAAATAAAAAGGATTGCGACATGGGGACTACTGGTTCTCTGGTGCCTGCTTATCTGGTACCTGAGTGACCAACCGGATCTTCGTATTTCTGATCACAATACGTACGACTTCCTCCTGCGAAAATTTGCCCACATGGCTGCCTACGGCATTCTGGCAATAATCGCAAGTATGACAGCATTGCAGGAGGGAGCCCGCAAAAAAACCTCTTTTTACTACGCCGGTGGTATTGCCTTTGCATGGGCTTGTCTGGATGAGTACCACCAGAGCTGGGTGCAGGGGCGCCATGGAACGCCTGTAGACGTTGCGATTGATAGCGTTGGCGCCGCATTGGCTCTGATTGCGGTGCATATCGTTACAGAGAAGAATTCCACAAAGGTCGATTAGATGATTACAGACGTCAATCTAGAGAGAGAAATATTTGATCCTGAGCGAATGTTGTCTGCCTTTACCAGGCACCTAAGCAAGAGATTTGCCCGAGTTGCTGAGATTGATCAGAATGAACTGGCCGAAAAATATGATCTTGGTGGAGTGCAAGCCTACGTCAATGCTCTTGATGAATTAGCTGCAAACTACCCAGCTATTGATTGGCGCAACGAATTAAAAAGATGGTTAGGGGAGTCAATGATCCTCTTCAGGAACGACTTCAACAGGCAAGTGATCAGACAGTTGCGAGACATGCAAAAACAACGCAACATTGCCATCACAAGCGCTTTTCCTGACGAGTCATTCAGGATCATCATCGATCATGCGGGCGGCATTACCCTTTAGAAACCGACATTGGCTCGTCGAGTTTGTAACGGTGCACCTGCAACGACTCGACAACCAGGGCACAGGACGCTTGAAAAAACCAATTGTGGAATGGGACTCATAATGGCTGTTGAAATATCACCTGCCTATGCCAACGTGACCGGCGCTGGCTTAACCCTCGGAGGCGGATACGCTCTATATCGTGGCAGCCGACACGCTGCGGCCGCCACTCAGGCCATGCACTTCACGACAACGCCACTGGTTGTGCCCGCTCTGGAGCAATTCGAAAAGACAACCAAAGCGGCGACAACATTTCTTAAGTCAGTTCAAACCGGAATGGAAAGTTCGAAATTACCGGGACACAAGACATTGAAATCCATACCAGTTGTTGGCGGCATAGCCGATGATGCTGCCCGAGCGCTACGCCTTGGAGGCGCAGCACGTGTTGTTTCAAGGGTAGATGAAAAGGCACTTGTGGACGCCTCCATCAAACTCAGCGATGAAACCTCTAAGTTGGTTCACGCGCTTCACACAGACATGCCGCGCATTGCAGCGATTCGATCGAGCTCAATCAAAGGAGGGCTACTCCTTGCCGGTGGATTGATTGCCGCAGCCGGCGGAATTGCTCTGCTGGCTTCAGCAAACCTGGAAGTGGGCTGAAGCCTCCTGCGATTTCACTTCAAAGTGAACCGGAATGACCAATTCGGCAAATAAGGTGTCTGTAGATGGAAATTGCTGCTGACAACCGACTTTATTTGCCGACCAGATCTGCATTGGTGCTGCAATTCCCAACTCTGGGTAGAAGACTCGCAGTGCCTGACTCGCCAACAAAGAGCATAGATTCCGAACTCACCAGCGGAGATGATTTGACCGATTCCGAAGTCATCGTTCGCTCTTTCACTGATCCTGGTGAGTTTTCCAAGGTGGTCAACCGGCATTGGAAAGTGTTGTACGGTTATTTGGCCCGGCGGTTTGGAAGGGATCTCGCGGAAGACATCACGTCAGAAACCTTTACGCGCGCCTTTGCAATGAGGCACCGCTTTAACGTCGATGCCGACAGTGCTCGACCTTGGTTGTTCGGCATTGCTTCAAACCTCTTTCGCACCCACAGACGCAGTGAAATGCGCGCACTAAAGGCATATGCCCGTGCGGCGGCTGACAACGTGCCACTAGATATTGACGAGCAACAGTCCGTCAACCGTGCCGATGCATCAATGACGAATAGTGTTCTTGCGGAAGCACTCAGCCACCTGAACACAGGTGACCGCGAAGCGCTGCTTCTCTACGCCTGGGGCGACATGAGTTACGAAGAAATCGGTCAGGTTCTTGGTATCCCTACCGGCACCGTCAGATCCAGGTTGAACCGCGCCAGACGCGAGATGAAAAACAGACTGCCAGAAACAGTATCTGAAAGGGACCATTCAGATGATGCATGACGAGCTTCAAGATGATGATGACCTGATGAATCTGATGCACAACTTTCGCGCGAACGAGGCCCACCCCACTGACGATTTTGCAAGTCGGTTTGAGACAATGATGCAACATGAGTATGCAAATTCAGACGCTGATATGGAGAAATCATCAGACCGACAGAGCGAGTATCCCACAACCAGAAATACCTCTTGGCTTAGGCGAATTGAAAGTTTTCTGTCTCCGTCAGGTATTCGTACCGCGGCGGTTGGCGGGCTTGCGGTTCTTTTGATTGCGACTATTGCTTTCAACGCCGCCAGGCCGGTAAGCCATGGCCCGGATTTGCCCAACTCATCGAAGGCAGTAGAGGCTGGCTCCCCTGGGTCAAGGAGCGGTAACAGTGCCCTGAAAATTCTCGCGAACCGAATGGCAGACGATGACGAGAACCCAAGAGTACAAAGTTCATTGGGAACTCCTGCCACATCATCTCTGGCAGCTTCGCAGCCAACCATGGATCACGTGGAGAAAGGTCCATCCGCAATCTCCCCGGAACAGCTTTCACTCATCGCGGATAACGA
>CAYTTD010000110.1:0-6279 GCA_964440595.1 uncultured Gaiellales bacterium | reverse complement strand
GAGTGTCGATCAGAACGATATCGTATGCAGACTTTGCCGCCTGCAGCAGGCTGCCAAGGCGATCATCGGTCACGAGCTCTGCGTCTTCCGGACGCATTGGTGCCGGAAGAATATGTGCACCTGACTCGTGCACGGTTGCGAACCCTGAGAGTTTGTCAGCGTCGAGGTCTCCGTGACTCATCACCAGATCAAGCAGCGTCGCCTTTGGTTCAATGCCGAGCACAATTGCAACATCGCCAAATTGCAGATCCAGGTCGATCAGCAGCGTTCGTTTTCGAAGCTTGCGAGCAAACAGAGCAGCCATGTTGCAAGCAAGGGTGGACTTTCCAGTGCCCCCCTTTGGCGAGAACAGAGTAACTATTCTGCTCTTGTCGCCAGGGCGGCGTCCCCCTGCAGAGCTACCTGCAACCATCGACCCGAGTGCATGCGCCTTCTTGACATTGAATACCAGGTGCTCTGTGAGCATTGGCAGTGCCAGAATATCGTTGAGACCATTGGATAGAGCCTCATCAAGCAGCTCTGGCGTTGTTCGAGTTACGAGCAGGATGATTGGAGCACTTGTGTGCTCTCGTATCTTCGCAATCTCGTCGACCGGTACATGATCTGGTCGCTGGAGTGCGTGGAGGATAACCTGAGCACCAGTTGACGCCAGCTTTGAGCCAGCCTTGGATGGCTCGCTCGCTGTGCCGACAAGCTCAATGTCGGCATGGCTTGAAAGGGCGTCGCGCGCCTCGGCCAAGCCGGCACAAGCACCGGATATGAATATTCTTACCGGTTGACTCTGTGGTTGATCACTCATGTTCTTCTGCTCACTTTCGCCCCATTTGTCTTTGTCTGGTTCCGGGTTGAATCATTTAGTTTTCAGGTATCGAAAATAGTGGTCCGGCCGCTTCTTCCTCGTCTCCACTGCCTGGCCTCAGAACCATGATCAATCCAGGTTTGTCGGCCTTTGCGAGTGAGAAGTAAAGGTCCTGAGCAACCTCATCAGTCACCTCTAGTACATAGATGCCATCGTCATCCTTCACCTCAACTGGCTCTGTCTCGGCACCTTCTGGCTGCATGCTTTCTGGTGTCTGCCGAACGACAACATTTTTGGCGGCCCACCAGGTGGTGACGTCCTCGACTTCTTCGGTTCCATCCATTCGCTTCACATCACCAGATGCCAAAATGTCGACTCGATCACCAGGCTTTATCATGCGGGCAACGGAACCAGCCGGTGAAATGGGAATAGAGATAAGCCTCTTTGTGCCAGATATCTGGTCTGTGGGGTTAAGACCAGCTGCTCTTTCAAACTTCGTGCGTGTAATATAGTCGCCGGCGTAGATTGGCACGTTGACTGAGAGCTTCTTTACATCAGACAGCTTTGAGAGAGCCTGCGGAGGCAGGCTATCGCGGTTGACTTCCGCCGTCTCGACGTAGCCGCCCTCGTCGAGCTTGCTTGCCGAGGTACCTGCGGGAATATCCTTCTTTGCGACCAGCACCTTGACCTGCTCCTGGCCTTTTACGATCTTGGCCTTCTGGCGGTTCAGGTAGCTTCCCATCAGGACGATTCCAACGACACCCAAGACAATCGCGATAATGAGATTGCGTGCTGTCTGATTCATAACTTTCCTCGCATTTCATTTGCGTTATCGGTGCGGGATCAATAGGTCGGCTTTGCATCCGCGCACGTATTGCGCAAGTCACATCGGCAGCGACGTCCTAGAACTTGATAGTGAATTTGCGTTATGGGTTGGTGAGCAAAAGAGACAAGCTCAAACGCCTCTAACCGTTATTTGGGCAGATGTCATCAATGCTGATTTAACTGCACAAATTGCAAGACACCCGTTGGAGTGTATTCAGGCGGAAGCCAAATGCATCTTCTATTCAACGAGTCGAAACATGAGAGGAGACGATGAGTCTGGATCATAGTCGCCAAGCTCACCTGTGCTGAAATCTTGCGGCAACACTGCTTCCACCGGGACTATCCAGACTCTTTTTCCGTTGTGGGAGTAGGGGGGATAGATCGCGTCATGGGTGTTACATGTACCGCCGCCGCCTGAGCATTCTGGTTCATCTCCTGGACCTGTATAGCCAATGTACGCCATCACATAGCTGACGATCTCGATGTCTTCAGATGCGCCGTTTGGCCACTCCGTTGTTCCATCTATGTTGGTCGTGACTGGCACAAAAGTTAGTCGAGGGGAATCTGGCAGTTTGACGAGGTAGCGATTCAGCTCGGGATCCCACTCGAAGACATCGTCAAATGACTCGGTGTTGTCATCTGGAATTCGATCATTAAAGCCCTGTCTTGCTTGACCAGCAAGATTGCCCGGCTCAGTTGGCACCGTTTCTCCAACGGCGTACGTACAGGATGTTAAACCACCTGCAGCAAACTCCCCTCTGATCAGGTTTGCGATGTCATTTGCGCCATTAGAGGCGTCACACTCGCCTGGGGTATTGGTAGGAGCAATGACTCCATGGTTTCCTGTCGCGCTACTATCAAACTTGGCTGACGCCGGTTCACCCATTGTGAACTCACCCTCCATCAATGCAACAGGCAGCATGCCCATGCCCCCGTTGAAAGTATTGAGGCGAGCAGTTGCGGTTGCGGCGATGGTTGGTTCCCCTATTCCCAGTAAGTTGATCAGGTGTCCGGAAGCCTCTCGAGTTACGGTAACTTCCAGTTCGTCTATTCCATTTACCTGGGCAGCAACCGTTTGAACATCATCCTGTGCCGTGTTCTTGTCTTTGGCATAGCTCTCTGCGGTTGCCAGAGCTTCGGCGCTACTGCTAGGCAGGTCACGAATACCCGCCATAGCCGCAGAGTCGGCCGCCCCTTGAAGATTACGGTTGCTCAGCATGAAGCTTCCACCATCAATGACGAGTGCTGCAAAGCCCAGCAGAACAACAAGAAACAGAACTGACAAAACTATGGTCTGTCCATCTTCGCTTTGCGTCAATTTATGTCGTTCAGTATGTGTCATATCTCTGTTCATGATGGTGGTCCCTCTTGATAATGACACTTGTAAACCGCCAAACTGGTGTTCTTTTACTCAGTCATCCTGAACATCAGCGGAGCATCGGAGTTTGCGTCGTACTCAAGGATCTCTTCCGTGTTCTGCCCAGACGGCAATATGGCCTGTACTGGAGTAACCCAGATATGTTTTCCATTGTCGGCGTAAACCGGGTAGTTATCCCATTCTGTAGAGCTACAAGTGCCGCCACCGCCGCCGCCGCCGCCGCCGCCGCCACCGCCACCGCCGCCGCCGCCGCCACCGCCGCCGCCGCCGCCGCCACCGCCACCGCCGCCGCCGCCGCCGCCACCGCCGCCGCCGTTGCCGCCCGCTGCGGCTCTGATGGGTTGGTCGGTGTCAATCAGCCATCTGCTGATGTCGATACCGGCTGCCTCGCTGCCACAGGGGATATCTCCTGGGCCCGTCCAGCCAATGTACACCATCACGAAGGACTGAATGACGACCTCTTCCGAAGCGCCGTTTGGCCAAGTTGGATTACCGTCTTGATCTAGTACAACCGGTACGAATGCAAGCCTTGGAGAATCGGGCATCTTTACAAGGTATCGGCCGGAAGAAGGGTCCAGCTCAAACACATCATCAAAGGAGTCAGCATTGTCTGACGGAATACGATCGAGGAACCCGTCCATGCCACCAAGAGATTGACCTGGCTTGACGTCAATGGATGTTCCAATCGCGTGGTAGCACGATTCCAGACCGCCATTTTCAGGTCCCTGAATAAGGCTTTGAATGTCGTTGGTACCATTTGTTGCGTTGCATGTACCCGGAGTCTCGTCTGGCAGGATTAAGCCATGGTTACCTGTTTCGCCTTGAGCGAACTTAATGGGTGTGTTGTCACCCAGTGTGAAGTCGCCCTCCATCAGTGCCATGGGAAGCATGCCACTGCCGCCGCCATACATGTTGAGTCTGGCTGTTGCATCTGCCGTAATCGTTGCGGGGCCAATGCCAAGGATATTGGTGAATGAACCGCCTGCATCTCTGGTCACTGAAACAGTAAGGGTATCTCCATTGGAGACGTTGACTTCAACTCCGGTGATCTGGTCCTGATCAGCGTTCTTGTTTTGTGCAAATTCTTCGGCTACAGACTCTGCGGTCATCGCGCTGGTCGGCAGTTCGCGAATTCCAGCCATTGCTGCTGAGTCAGCGGCGCCCTGCAGATTGCGTTTACTAAGCATGAAGCTGCCACCGTCGATTACCAAAGCCGCGAAACCCAGCAGAACGACCAGAAATATGGTTGACAGCACGACGGTCTGCCCTGACTCCGTCGAGCCCTGACTACATCTGATCAGCTGAAGGCTGAAATTTCTCATTGTGACTTTATCTTCCCCCAGTAGTCCTTTACATGATTATTGCTCGACGCGCATCGTTCTTTCACTCGTAAGGTTGCCCGTCCATACTGGTATCTTGAATATGTCAATCTCGATAGGGTAAGAGGCAGTGACGGTAACGTCGTCACCGGCATCCCACGTTGAATCGATAGTGATTGCAAGATCTGCAGCATCCAGACTACGGGGCAGCATTTTGCACGGCTGTCTCAACTGCGGCCTCGCGGTCCGCACTTGAGAGGCTTCGGCTTACGATCGCCTTGCGCGCACCTTCGCTGGCAGCGGCGCTTAGCTGCTGGTACTTCCAGTACGCGTCACCCATTTCGATAACGGCAAACATGACCGTAACCAGGATAGGCAGCATCAATGCGAACTCGACCATAGCCTGGCCTCTTTCACGTTCGCCGTAACATTTTCGCTTAAACATTTTCATGGCTCCTGAAATTCCCCACTGTCTCTTACATCGGTAAACCGGATCGGTATCTTGAATTCTGATTCACCCCTTGAACTGAAGACACCAAAAACATGCGTTCCATGCTTACATGGGAGCATGAATAATCAATGCGAAGACAAAAAAACGGGGCGACCGTGATGGCCGCCCCGCCGATTTCTTCGATTGATCCTCTGGGTTAGACCTAGAGGTTACCGAGTACGTCGTTCAACGTGCCGTTGATACCACCGGCCAGTGCGCCGAGTGTAGCGACGATAGCCACTGTGATCACGGCGAGAACGACTGCGTACTCTGCCATTGTCTGTCCCTCTTCGCCCTTGTGAAGACGTGAGATGATGTAATCGAGCATTGGTATTACTCCCTGGTTCGTTTTCATGATGTCGTGGCAGCGTCGCCCCCCAAGCTTTGATGTGGATGACGCCCCGAGATCAGTTATCGGCGTTCGCAAACAAAAGTTGATACCCAATTGGCCTTTCTTAATGAAATCCATACAAACTGGAGCCGGGGAAACCTGGCACTTTTGTGTGAAATACCTGCAAAATCTATTTTAAGGCCATAGTGTGGCCGAATGTTGGTACGATCATTCACATGACGGCTCGCATCATTGATGGCAGGAAAACGGCACAAAAAGTTCGCCTGGAGGTTTCATCCGGGGTACGGGAATTTACTTCGGAGCATGGACGAGAGCCCACCCTGTGTACGATCCTTGTGGGGAACAACCCTGCAAGCGAGACTTATGTATCAATGAAGCGACGAGCCTGCGCTGAAGTAGGCATTCGCTCGGTGCACGACACTTTGCCCTCCGACACGGGTAAGCACGATCTGCTCAACCTGGTAGAGGAACGCGCGCATGATGACACAATTGACGGAATTCTTGTTCAGTCGCCGCTGCCACCCGCAATCGATCGCCGCACAGTTATCGCTGCCATACCTCCTGAAAAGGACGTAGACGGATTTCACCCGGCAAACATTGGGGGAGTGGCAATCAGCATGCCGGATGCCATTCCCCCTTGTACGCCTGCAGGAATAATGCGCCTGCTAGCGGACCACGAAATCCCTGTGAGGGGAAGCAACGCGCTGGTTGTAGGTAGATCCCCAATCGTTGGACGTCCAATGTCTCATCTCCTGCTGAAAGCCGATGCAACAGTCACCACCGCGCACCGGCACACCCGTGACTTGGCTTCACACGCCAGGTTGGCCGATATTCTGGTCGTGGCTTGCGGTGTACCTGGCTTGATTCGCGGCGACATGGTTAAACCTGGTGCGGCTGTTATCGACGTTGGCGTAACACGTACCGAGCAAGGGCTTGTCGGAGACTGCGTATTTGATGAGGTAAGTGCAGTTGCGGGCTGGATTTCACCTGTACCTGGTGGGGTTGGTCCGATGACGGTAGCAATGCTGCTCCAATCAACTTTGTTAGCCGCACTCCTTAGGGCTGATAGGCTCAAACGTCATGAGCAAATTGAGCATGGATCAGACTAAACATGTG
>CAYTTD010000109.1:0-6322 GCA_964440595.1 uncultured Gaiellales bacterium | reverse complement strand
GATGCGGAGTTGCCCTGCACGAATAGTCCACCGCCATCAACCAGAGTCGCGTTTAGTGAATTCTCTGACACCTCTGAGCTATTTATGTTGAGCGTGCCGGCATTCTCCACCCTCAGACCGCCACCATTGGTGCTAGACCTATTGTTGAAGATTCGACTCTCGGTGACAGTGGTCGTACCGCCATCAACGAACAGGCCTCCACCTCCGGCGTCGCTGGCGTTTTGATTGATGCCTACGCCTGAGAGGCTTCCCGTGCCGCCGCCGCGAATCCAGATTCCGCCGCCACCGCCGACAGTGTCGCCTCCAGTTACTGACAGGCTCTGAAACGAGACCGTTCCCGAACCGTTGATGTCAAAGACCCGGTCACTTACAGCAGTTGCGTCTATGGTGGTGTCTGTGGCACCCGCACCAACAATTGCGATGGATCCAGATGCTCCGCCGGTCACTACGTCGAGGTCTCCAGACGCATTGGCATCTTCATCACCAGCCGCGTTAGCCAGGGTCAACGTGTATGTACCTGCGGGTATTGATACCGTGTCGTCCGTCGCAGCAGCATTGGCGGCGTCGATTGCCTCTCTCAAGCTGCAGCTGGTCGCATCACAACCACCGGTCGCCACATCGGTGGTTTGGGTGACTGCAAATGAGTCGGCAAATGATGACGCCGCAAAGATCCACAGCGCCGCCATCGAAAACATTGCAGCAACCACAAGATTACGAGGACGGATATTTACTGAAACAAGAGCGTGTGAACGTGCCACCAAGAACCTCCATACATGTGAGCAACCTGAAGGGTATGTCCAGTGACAGCCAATGGCAAACAGAAAAAACTAATTGATTCTGTGAATGCAACGGATGACAGGTCCCTGGTAGGTGGAAAGACCCGTGAACGGAAGGCCTAGCGTTCGGGAATCAAGGTGCCGTTTTGCTGAACTATCGCTATCACCGAATCGTGAAAGCCATCTTTGCCAGTCCATCGATTGCCAGTATGCACCCTGAAGTTGTCTTGAAGCAGCGCAAATCTGCCAGGGGCTCCGGGAACCTTGACTATGTAGTGTGGAAAATCCGGGAACTCGCCTACGAGACTTTTGGACTCAGCGATCGCCTCGTCAAGGTTTGATGCCTGCAACACTTTCGTTGGCTCGGTTTCGTTTACCCAGTCAAACGTGATGTGTTGATTGTTTTTTTGCACTGGCTTGCGAAGAAACTCTGTTTCAACTAGTTTGCCCAGCCTGGCTAGAGATTGCTCAGACATTTCGGGCCGGATTTGCACATGCGCGGTCTGAGTGCCATGTGCCAGATAGGTGATGTCACCTGTCACCGGATTCACAAATGCCCGAAAGTCAGGGCTGTCTGAACGAGGCAGGATGCGAGCCTGCACGTCGCTGCCGAGATCTGTAAATGTCAGGTGCGGCACCCCGGATGCATCCTGCATGATTGCAACCTGGGTTGGGGCATCAATCGTGGTCGCTTTATATGCAGCTTCTGCAACACTCATTCCCGGCAATGGAATGGTGGTTGTCATGTTCTTCTCATCGAATGCTACTCTTACATCGAAGCCATCTGAGTGTTGTGCAATCGGTGCGAGCTCCCAGTCTGATGGATTTCCCGAGCCCGGTTTGTCTGGCAGAACGGCAAGTTTCCCTACTGCAGACCGCCCCTCGATAATCTGGTCTCGAGTAGTTTTTACACCGCCTATTTCGGCGCGGATCAGCTTTTGTGCTTCATCGAGCTCTGCGATTCTCCCTTGTACTTCAGTGATTTCCGACTTGTGGCGGTAGGCGACTCCGCTCGCTGTGAGACCATCATGCGGTATCGGTGTTGAGCGACCCTCGGGCCAAGATGCAACCTGGCTTGGTGTGTGAAGACCATTATCGGTTCGGATAATCCACTTAACACCGTCGGTGGTGGGCTCAAGCAGAACCTCTTTTTGCACAAGGCGTTCTTTAGTTCGACCAAAAGCCTTTTTTTCAACCTGATGAATAGTTCTGGGGGATGAATCAAATTCTGCAGCAAGAACGTGAAACCGATTGATCGCACTATGCGGTTCGCGTGTAATGAGTCCTGTAGTTCGTGGATGTTCAGACTGAAAATGAATGGCAGCATCATGCGCATCCTCGAACTTCAAGAACCCCTCTGGGGGACTTATGATTCTTGTCGGCACCAAATGTGATGTAACCAAACCATCTGATGTAGGTATCTTTGCCACAGCAACTGGATAACCCAGAAGTCGAGCTGCCTCGGCAGCTACTGGGCCGCGTCGAATCTGCTGTTCAATCAATTCGCCGTCTGTGCCAAGCTGACCGGCCTGCCAAAAGTCATTGCGAGCACGTAACAACTCAACAGATTCATCGCTGCTTTTTAGCAGAGAGACTCCATCTAGTGCGTCGACGGTGCCGTCAAGTTCTTTACATCGATCTCTTAAAGCCAGAAGCTCAGAGTCGATTGCCTCAACCCTGGATCGGGCTGAACTGGCCACAGTGTCCACCTCATCCGCCAGGCCACTAAAGGCGTCCAGAAGTGAACCCGCCCCATGGCTGGCAACAACTTCACCTATATCGAGCGCAGCAACGCGCCGGACACTTGCTAACACCTCACTGACTGTTCCCGCTGAAATATTTGCCATGTTCCCACCTATGTTCGTACTGGCTCCATTACTTTTCCTCTTTGGATTACCGCCCGGATAAATGGGTGGAAATTGTCTCGATAACCCCAAGCGTGGCTCTGATTTGTGTTGATAAGAACAAACTTGTTTGGAAATGGAGGCAGCGAAAGAACATAGGTGGGGACTGGCGAATTCGGACTAATCATTGACTTCGCTTCAATCAGCGCATCGGACAGGTTGTCTGCTTTGAGAATGAATGCAGGCTCATCATCATTCCAATTGCTCATCTCAATTTTGCCGACACCCTCGACTCCTGGCTTTGCCGGCCTGCCAACCACGTGCTCTGACACCCAGTCGTAAATGCGCTGGTCTTCCATTTGCCGCTGGCGCACACGACCAGAGGTGATTCTGGTTCCTATCCTGGTAGCCACCTGATCTCGAATCTGAAAGACCTCGTCAGTCTTGGGGTTGATGATGGCTCGCATGTCTGGGTGGCCACGGTCAAGGAAGTTGGTCAGATCCAGGTTTGTTCCGACGTTCGTAAAGGTGATGTGCGGTGTTCCGCTTGAGTCCTGCATTACCGCGATCAGCTTGTCTGCGTTCATTTTGCTGGCCTGAAGCGTTGCCTCTGCTACGGTTGACCCCGGCATCGCGATATGCGCCGCCATGTTGGTGATGTTGAATTCGACAGACAGAGACTCACCATGCAACGCCTCGCCCAGGCCACCTGCCTCCCATTCTGCCATTCCGGCTTCACCGGGATGATCTGGAAGGTTGTCCAGCTTGTTTAGTAACCATCGATTCTCCATTAGATGCGAGCGCACCTGAATCACTTCATCAGCTGCCGCTTTCAGGTTGAAGCGTTCTTCGTCGAGATCATCAAGGGCTTCAAGTGCATTCGTACGTTCAGATTTGTGTCGAGCCACGAGGCCTCGCCCTGACAAAACGTTATCGTGACCAAACGGAGTTGAGCGCCCCTCCGGCCAATCTGCGAGCTGTTTGCTATCAGTGTTAGCCAAACTGTTATCAGATTGGATGATCCACCAGTGATCACTCGTTGTTTTCTGTATCTCAACACCTTCGACCCGGGTACTTGTCTTTTTTTTCCCAAGCTTTCCGTTGACGCTGCTTGTAACCGTTCTTGGTGAGGTATCCAGGTTTGCTGCCAATAGATGATTTCGATCCGGTACGCTTACACCATCGTAGAGAATCACCATGGTGGAGCGCGGGGACTCTGACAAGTATTGGTTAGCCGCCTGCCTGGCATCATCAAATGAGGGGAACCCGGCGACTGGGCTGACTATTTTTGTCGGCACGATGTATGCGGAGACTGGTCCGTCAGGGGTTGGAATATGAGCAACACCAACTGGGTAACCCAGCAGGCGCGCTGCCTCGGCTGCGACCGGTCCACTTCTGATCTGCTGTTCAATCAAGTCGCCTTCAGCGCCAAGAAACCCATCACTCCAATAGTTGTTGCGTTCCCGAAGCGCTGCCACTGCCTCTTCACTGTTTTTCAGTAACGAGACCCCCTCGACAGCGTCGTCCACGCCGTCAAGGTCCTTTACGCGTGCACGCAATTGTTCAATCCGGGAATCGATCTCACTCATCCGCGCGCGAGCCAGACCAAGCGAGTCGTCAAGTTCACGTGTCAGCCCCTCTAACCTGGTGGCTAGCGTGCCGCCTCCATGATCCACAGCCAAAGCACCATCTACATTGGATGCTATGCGCCGCAGACCAGAAACGATCTCACTAGCTTTTCCCGCTGAAATACTCGACATTTCCCGCCAACCAAAATTAACCGCTCGAAGCCCCCCTAGGCCTCCCTGACCAACTATCGATGGCGCAGCAAAAACCGTTTCATGGTGAATCTTCTACGGGCTTTTTTCCGATAGGCGGGTGTCATGTTTCAGGGGGGATCCGGAATTTTGCCGTCAACCAGTTCAATCGTCACGTCGGGGCTGCATGCCATGCGGCAGGGTGCTGCACCCCTTGCTCACGTTGGCGATACGGCAAAGGCATCCACCAAACCACTTAACGTTTTAATAATGTCTGCAGATATGGCCGGGGGGCATGATGCACTTGCCTACGCGCTTGAAGCAGAGATTCTTCTGCGATACCCAGGCACCAGGACAAAAGTTATCGGCGGCCTACGGGAAGCAAACAGCGCGGCTTACAGTGCTATGCGAAGCACCCTTATGGGTCAGATGGAGCACGCGCCTGCGAGCTACGGAGCAATGTACCCCGCAATAACTTCGCGACCAGGAGTCTTTGCGCTCAGACGAGCAGCTTATTCCACATACGGCAGTGGCATGCAGAAAGTAGTAGCCAAAGAAAAACCCGACCTGATTGTCTCAACCTTTCCAATGATCACCTCCGTGCTTGGAGATCTAGCAAAGAAAGGAAAGATTTCGGCACGGTTCTTTGCTCCGATCGCAGACAGCTCTGCGCATGCACTATGGTTCTCGCCGCAGGCCACATCTCACTTTGTCTTCAATAAGGGAGACGTATTACGGTCAGCGGAGCTGGCTACACATCATCCGAGCCTCAAAGGAATGAGTGTTTCACATACGCGCCCGTCGGTTGATGCCAGGTTCCATGGATCACCTATTGAAAGAGTTAAGAGCCGCACCGAGTTTGGTCTACCGGCAGATGGCCACGTGGTTCTCGTAACCGGGGGATCGATGGGACTCGTATTGCCCACAGATGATCTTTTCAGGTTGGCTGACGAAAGCGGCATGACGGTTGCAGTAGCCACAGGCAACAACACACGGGCGGCTGATGCAATACGGGCGGCTTCCACCGCAAAACACGACTCACGTGTGGTGCCGATTCCCTACACGAAGAACATGCCGGGACTGATCAAGACTTCTGATGCAATAGTTGGCAGTGCTGGGGGCATGACAACATACGAAGCGATGACCAGCGGTGTGCCGGTCTTGTTCCACAAGCCACTGCCAGGGCACGGAATGGGCTCTGCGACCGCATTCTCTGAAGACGGCGTCGCGCTCTATGCTGATTCTCTCTCCGACTTATCCTCACAGCTACGGGATCTGGTCGCGAATGGGGCTGGGAGCGATGCTTCCAGGTCTGCAGCACTGGCGAAGAAACAGCTCGACGAGGCACCGGCACTGTCCGATGCGATCATGGGCGCTGCTGCCTTGACCTCATGAAGCCGCTGAGCGAAGTGCAGCCTGAACGGCCTGGCTGACAACCTTGCCATCTGCGCGCCCGCTCACCCTGGGCACCAGCAACTTCATTACAGCACCCATATCCTTGGGAGACGTTGCGCCGGCTTCGGCTATCGCTTCTGCAACCAGAGAGTGCAGATCATCATCTGTAAGCTGCTCTGGCAAGTACCCCTGAATGACATCGGCCTCCAGCATCTCAGCATCTGCACGGTCTTCTGCGCCTCCTGCGCGATAGGCGTCCGCTGCCTCAACCCTTCGTTTGCGTTCACGATTCAGAACCTGTATCTCAGCGGCTTCATCAAGCTCAGACATCCGCGTCTTGGCCTCATTCTGCAGGGCGTTCACCAGCATCCTCAGAGTAGATACCTTAACCTTGTCACGCGCCAGCATTGCCTGCTTTACATCGCCTTGAATCTGTTCGAGTAGCGTCATCTGTTCCTCATTTTCTTGTTGGATTTTAGATCGTTGGAAATCCCGGGAGATTTCCAGATAAGAGGTGCCAGTGAAGGTGCACGACCTCCTGACCGCCGCC
>CAYTTD010000108.1:0-6336 GCA_964440595.1 uncultured Gaiellales bacterium | reverse complement strand
CATGGCGTTGCCAACTCCGTCCGACTGGTAGAGCTTCAACATTGAAGTGTCATTGGACGAGCTAAAGGTAATCGCGCAGTCGTCGACAGTGGTCACAGAGGAGTCAGGGGCTAGTACGCCAAAGTCCGTCTTGTCTGCCACGCCACTGCCGCAGCCCCCCACACCAATAGTTGTGGTGCTGGCAACTGCGAAGTTGACCGTTACGTTGTCAGTATCACTGTAGTCGCTGTCGAACGTCCACTTGGTGAGCCTTCCCTCTTCCATAGGCCCCAGATGTGCGGCTGCGCCGCTGCTGTAGTACTCAGCGATATACAGGTTATTGTCTGTTTCATTGTATGAGGCAAATGATCGGTTAAAAATTCCAGCACCGGACGAATCTGTGGGTCTGCCAATTGCACCTGCTACTGTGCCGTCAAGCTTGTAACGCCATATTGCAGGGGAGACCGTAACTACCTGCCCTTGAGATGAAAGCCCAAAGATAAATCCATCGTCACCGAGCGGCATACCCGACACCAGGCTGTTTAATCCTGACTCGTAAGAGCTATGGCTGTAGGTATTGGTGAGAGTGCCTGAGGTGTTGTATCGCTTCAACACCACCTCAGTCGTGCCTAGCTTGTCATTTACCCATACCTCACCAGAGTCCGTTACGTAGGCAGATATGGACTGAGTCAGGAGTCCGCCACCAACTGAGCCAAGTGTAGCTCCCGTTGTTTGGTTGATGTGGTACACGCTTGTTCCGCTGTTGAAGGTAACCCAAAGCGATCCATCAGTTGCCACGTCAACAAACCGGGCGAAACTACCTCCCGCAACGCCGCTTAAGTCGTGTGTCAGCACATGTGTTCCAGACGAGTTGAATTGCTGTACTCGTGCGGTTGATCCATCAACCACCCATACGGAGCCGTCTGGTGCTGCTGCGGGAATCGGGTAACCGGCGAATTGGCCATTTCCTGAACCGTTACTGCCAAAGGATCCAGTTTCGGTGCCGCTAAGGTTGTGTCTGAAAACCTTACGTGTGTTGGCACCACCGTAGTCGTCAACACCCCCAATGAAAATCTGGCTCGGCCCAATGGAAGGCACGGTACGAATCGTCGGTTGAAATGCGTTCGCAATCGTGGCAACAAGCGTTGCTTCGTGCACGCCGGTGTCGCTGAACCGCTGTAGCCTGAAATCACCGTCGGTAATCAGGATATCTCCATTGGCATCAACCTCAATTTCCGAAACCCCATCAAGCTGACCGTCTCCGTTGCCGAACCCGCCGTATGGACCGCCAATAAGGCCACCATTTGCGTCATAGTGTGAGAATGTGTTGTCTGCTCCCTCACCAACCCAGATTGATCCGTCCGGGTCGGCGGCCATCTGCATCCAATCGTCGGGCCCTATCACTTCGCCAACCAGATGGTGGCTAGAATCGAACTTTGTAACGGTGCTCGTGCCGGCAACAGCGTCGTCACCGGAGACAAAGATGCTTCCGTCGCTCGTGACATCTACTTCAAACACTCGGGAAATGTTTGGGATCCTGAAGGATCCTTTCAGCTTCAGATTTGAATCGAACCAGTGGACTGTCGACTTGTCAATCTCAGGCACGTAGATGCGACCATTTACTGGGCTGACTCCGATGTATCCAAAGTTTTTGTTGGTCTCCCAGTTCTTTCCACTGATTCTCTTCGAACGCCCCAATACTGTGCCGCTTGAATTGAACTTGACGAGTCGCTGATTTGTTGAATCCAACCCAACAATGTTTCCGTCGGTGGTGTCTTCAAAGTCAAGAATATTGGGATCCATTATCATGCCCGCACCGCCGAGCGAGAACGTGCTGTTTACTGCACCGGCAGAGGTAAGCTTTGATACCTTGAAAGGCTCATCTGCCTGAGTGCCAATTATGCTGCCGTCAGGTAAAGATTCGAATCCGAATCGAAGTCTTGCTGCACCGTAGTCAGTTGTTGTGACCGTCCAGTCGCGGCTCCACCTTGAGTCTGACTTCTTGGGCTTGGGCGACGAAACTGTTACGCACGAGCCCGCAAGAAGAACGAGCAATATCGCAAGTAACATGGTGACGACCGGGCGTACAAACCGCATTTGGAACGGGCGCACAGGAGCGCATGCATGAGCATGCACGCCAAATATCTGCACCAGTCTTCGCATTGTGCTTCCCAGAGCTTTCCCCTCCTGCATGATTATCGACAAAAATCCCGTAATTCTTAAGTATTCATGTGCGCCGCGTGGATAGGAGTTCGCAGGGAGCAAATAGGCCCTCCTGGTGCTGGGCGGCATGCAAACGATGGATGGTGGCAATCCGTTTGCTATTCTGACCAGACACCGTCGGTAAACCGCTAGACAATTGCAGGGTGAAATGCGCCACTCGACCCAGGATCGCAAAGCTCAGGAGCCATCAAAGACAACAATCGATTCGTTGTTGATCGAGCGCGCCACAAGAGAGCACGTGCCATATCTTTTGCGCCTGAAAGAGGTAGTTATGGTCAGCAGGTACAGGCCTGTGGCTGACGAGCGGGGGTTTGAGGATTGGCGAAAGATCTACTGTACTGAGCAGTACTTCACGTCTATCATCGATGATCGCGATGCGATGATGTTGTCGATTGGCAGCCTGCGTGACCCAGTGGGCATGGTTGTGTTGAGGCGCATGGGAGAACAGCTTGAGATTGACGATCTCATTTGTCTTTACCCCGGCAACGGTGATGGTACAAGGCTGCTGCGCGCATGCCTGCGTTATGCAGAGGCATGGGGATTCAAGACCGTGCACATCGATATCTATCCTGGTCACGATCGCTCAGAGGAGTTCGTATCCCGGCACGGCTTCACCTTCCACGGCGATGTAGCGAACGAGATCGGTCAGCCGATGCGGCGGTGGGTCAGGGAGTCGGCCTGACTAGGAGCAAGAAGAATGTAACCAATAACTATGTCCGAGTGAGAATTTTGTGCAAATAGGACGGTGGTTTCAGGTGGTCGTTGTAGCAACCGTTTGAAGCCACACCAATTTTTTCTGATGAAAAGGCTCGCCGAGTTTGGGCGGTGCGAAGGCTTTGGGGTGCTAATTAGTTGCTCCCAAGGCGACTTTTGATCAAATACGAGATAAAACTCGACCTGGGACGAGGATAATTGCCAATCCGGTTCCATGACAAGGTTACTCGACAAGGTACGCGATCGATAAGCAAGCGACCGAAAACCAAGTACATGTTGCATCCACCACTTGAAGCCGCCGACACATACTTAACACGGACTGGTACATCGCCTGAACTCCATGCAACATTGATGCTTTTGTTGCAGCTACCACTTGAAACTGCCGACACAATTCTCACTCTGATGGGATACGGAGCGTCTTTTTTGTTGGTCAGCTCCCAACACCTACTCCGGCGCGTTTGGTGCAACGACCTCAAAAACCAGCGGGGCGTAGTAGTCATCAGGTGGCTGGTCGGATTTGGTACGGAAGCCAAAACGCAATCTGGTGGTTGCATCAACGGTGCCAACGGTGGTTGACTCAGCAATCTTTGCCCCTGTCGTGGTAGCCGATGTAACAATCTTCTTCCACGGGTCAGAATCGGTTGCAGTGCAGTCATTGTTTCCATCGACCGTCCAAATGGCATTAACGCCAGCGCCAGTCTGTTGTCTTAGACACGCGCCGAAGAGGTTTACGTCAGCGGCGTTGTCCCAATCATCGTTGGCAACGCTGTCGTAATCCTGCACAGTGCCGGCCGCCGTAAACTTGGCAAGCGCGATAACTGAGTCACCGTCGAATACGGCGTCTGGCTCATGGGTCCACATTGCCATAAGTGATCCATCGAGCGCGACGAATGGCTGGGGTACACCGTTTCCTTCATCGCCAACGATCAGATCCGGTATGTAGGCACCGCTACCCGCAAATGTCGTGTCTATGTTACCGTCGTTTTTGTAACGCCGCAGCTCAGATTGAGTTAGAGCAGCGATCGTGTCTTGCCTGCCGACAACTATGTAGCCGTCGTCCTGGACAAATATTGAGTCCTGAAATATTTGTGGATCTGTGCCGGTTTGAACAACCTTGCCATCTCCCGAAAAACCCTGTTCGAGTTGACCCATTCCTGTGAACGCAAGAATGAAGGTATCGTTGCCTGTTAAGCCCGCAACAAATATTCGCCCACCGGGCGCGACGGCTACGTCAATCGGGTAATCATTTACGCCGCCCCCTGTCACATCCACCATTGTCGAACCGTTGGTGCCAAAAGTCGTATCCTGTGTACCATCCGAATTCATTCGAGCAACCCAGATCTGCTCGGATTCACTTGCCCAGTAGGTAGCGCCGGCGACCACGATCTTTCCATCAGGTTGGAGAGCCAGTGCTGTTGAACTGTCGATCCCTGTGTCCGCACTTTCTCCCTCGACGCTTGCCATACCGTCTGAGCTGAAACTGAGGTCCGGACGACCATTGCTACCCAGTCGATAGATCGTCGAGTCAGCACTTTGTGTGCTATTGACAACGACTATTCGACCATAATTCTGCATTACGGAATGAACGTCATCAACCAAAGCTGGGATCCCTGTATTCTGAAATCCTCCCGATCCAAAAGTCGTGTCAAATGCTCCAGCTGAGGTCAGTTTTCCGATCTGTAGCTCTGAGTGGATGCATGACTGTGCGAGAAACATGAGTGACCCGTCACTTGCTGGCCAGATTGCATCGGGCTTCACAACGGTTGCACCAAGATTGATGTCAGCGTGGCCGTCACCATCCCAAGCTGTATCCAGGGTTCCATTGCTGTTATACCTTGATATGTATGCAGGCTTTGTATTGCAGGCGATGTCGAAGTCGACCGAGCCAACCAGAATATCTCCATCTGGTGCAACAGCTACGGTTTGACCTAAGGCCATTGCCATTGGATGTGCAGCACGCACGACGCCGTTATCTGTTCCTGAATCACCATCGAAGCCTGTGTCGATTGAACCGTCGCTGTGGCGCCACATTGCCTTGCCTGCCCCATCTGCCTGGTAGAGCTTCAGCTGTGACGAGTCGTTGTTGGATCCCCATACGAGCTCACAGTCCTGCGGCGTGATGTTGTCAGTCTCTGGCAGCAGCTCACCAAATTCGGTTCGCCCTTCCTGACGGTCGCCGCAGTTGGTTGCTGTGAGATTGGTTGCACTTGCAATGGTTGCATCAACAACAATTTCGCTTTGTTCGCTACCCGCGATAACGCCAGATGGAAGGGTTCCGGCGCTCGCAATTGCGAGGCACAGGGTGGCAGCAAAACACCACATAACAGCACTGCGCACCCGCCATCGGGCACGCTCGTGCGCTGGTTTGCTCCCTCCACATCCCATATTCGTTGTATCGGCGTTTTACGGCCAAAATTCAAGCGATTTATTCAATTGCCGACAGTTCTTGGTCAGTTTGGAAGGAATGCATCAAAATTAGCTGGACGCACCATTGCAATTGCCGCAAACTGGTGATGATGACACAGTCACTAGCAGAGAGAGCAATGGCGCTTGCGGCAAGGTTTACGCACCACCAGGAGCGTGCATTGATGATGCCGAAGACGCTTGCAGAGCCTCTTCCGCCTGGCATGGCGGTCGGAGCTGCTCCAGTGATTCTTCTATCGGGTTACGCGGGTACACGTGAGCACGTTGGTGTCTGGAACCGTTCTCTCCGGAGAGATGGATTCAAGACGCACATTTTTACTTCGCCCGAAAATGGATTGGGGAGATCTCGCACGGCCGTGGATGCTCTTCTACGTGATATTGAGGTCGTAAGGTCCATAACCGGATCAGACCGAGTGAGCTTCATCGGCCACAGCCGCGGAGGACTCATTGCCCGCGATGCAATAGTTCACCATCTTGATCCAGAAGATGTTGAGACGATTGTCACGGTTGCATCGCCACATCGAGGCATTATTCTCAGGCCGTCAATCCGAAAAATGTCAGAGATCGGCTTCGCAGATCTGCTTCTACCAAAGAGTCGCAACGAGTTACTTGAGGGAAGCGATTGGATAACTTCCCTCAATGACCGGGATATTGCGGAGCTCGGAATCAATGCTGTTTCTCTTCACGCAGCACGAACGGATCCTGTTGTTGCTCCTGAATCGGCTTATTGGCAAGGAGCACGAAACTACCAGCTCAAGCCGCCGCTTCCGTTGCCACATCTAACGATCATGACGCACGATGAACGTGCCTATCGCATTGCTCGCTGGGAGCTGTTGCGTGGCGCTGCAGCGACAAGGTAGTCCAACTTGATCGCTATGATCAGCCGATGAAAATCGCAGTTTTTGGTGCCGGCCTTATGTCGTGGGCGGCCGTACATGACTATCTTGCCGCCAGTGATGTTGAGAGCATTGAGGTTTTTGACATCAATCCGGATAA
>CAYTTD010000107.1:0-6374 GCA_964440595.1 uncultured Gaiellales bacterium | reverse complement strand
ACTCTCGCCCGGTAACCGAGTATTTGCCAATCGCAAATATCATGTCGTGGGCCAGCGCAACCAACACAGGTAGCGCGAACTTGTACTCGAACCTGAATGCGATGTAGAGCGCCAAGAGAATGATCGTGACAATTACCGCGATGATGGCATCCTTGAAGATCTGTTGACCAAAGCTCGGGCCAATCGTCTGAACGTTGAACTCATTGATGCCGAACTGTTTGTCCAGCTCTTTTCTAACTTCGCGCTCGGCATCCTGAGCTGCTTCGCCCTGGCTTTTCTTGCCTCTGTCACCCGCCAGTTTCTCAACTCGGATGGAAAATCCTGATCCCTTCTCCTCCACCTTTGCTCCGGATCCTGCCGGATTGCTTGTCTCCTGAATGGTTGCGTTTGCGTACCGTTTGTTGACCTTGGTCATGGCATTACGGATATCTTCCGCAGAAGCATCTTTCTCAACGCGTACGTCGAATTTCGTGCCACTCTTGAAGTCAACGCCGAGGTTAAGACCATTACCGATCAGAAGAGCCAGTGAGCCAACAACCACTGTGGTGGTAATTCCATAAAATATCTTGCGATAGTTCATCCAATGGAACCTCATTCGAAGCTCTTTGCGTGAACCGCCGATGACAGCCGGATGGTGCAGGAACTTCGCTCCGCCAAGAACGCCGAGAAGCGCAAAGGTAAACAGAACGGCGGTGAACATGCTTAGCAGAACACCAATGCCAAGCAGCAAAGCGAAACCTCTAACCGTACCACTACCAATTACAAACAGGACCAGCGCCGCAATTATCGTCACGAAGTTGGCATCAACAATCGTGCTGAGCCCCTTCTTGAATCCGTTCTGAATGGACGCCGGAACGCTACGCCCAGAGCGATACTCTTCTCTGATGCGTTCGAAGATGATTATGTTGGCGTCGGCGGCAACACCGATCGTGAGAATCATGCCTGCGATACCTGGCAAGGTCATGACGACTGGCATCCCCACCACGATGCCGTAGAAGATGAATGCGTAGGCAACCAGCGCTATGTCGGCGAGAAGGCCAAGAAAACGGTAGAACAGGATCAGATAGATCATCACCACAACGAGGCCGGCAGCGCCAGCCAGCAGACCTTGCCTCAATGACTCAGCACCAAGCGTCGCAGAAACCTGCGTCTTGGAGAGAATCTCAAATCGCACAGGCAACGATCCGGTATTGAGTACCAGCGCAAGTGATTGCGCCTCCTCACGGCTGTCAAGACCGGTTATCTGTGCCGAGTTACCAATGATTCCATTTGGGTACTCCTGATAGTCGATCTGAGGCGTAGATTTGATCTCGTCGTCGAGGACGATCGCAAATGTCATCGGTGCTCCGCGGAGTGCACCAGCTCTCGCAATATCTCCAGTGATCTTTCCAAACTGCTTGCCACCCTTGCGCGTGAACAGCATCGATGTGACCCAACCACCAGAGCCTGATTCTGCATTTGCCTGTCGGATGACTGAACCGGTCAACCCAGGCTTGTCTTCGAGTAGAAGCCATGCGTTTCTGTCTTCATCGTATGTGCCCTTACGGTCTACAGTTACGGCAATACCACGGCTGTCACCGTGGAGCATAACCTCTCCGATTGGCACAAGCATGACCTGCCAACCTTTGGGGAGTTTTCCATCGGCTAGCGCCTTGGGCCCGCCGGGATTCTGATCGGCGTAGTTTTCAATAAGCTGTTCCTGGGTTGATGCTGGTCCGCCAACCATCTTCTTCTTGTCATCAAACAGGTACCTTTGCTCATCAAACGCGGCATCCTTAACAGCTTTACGAGCCGACTTCTTTTCTGAATCTGACTTGGCGGCGTCGAGTTTCTTTTTGGCCTTTGCAAGTTTTGTCTCGGCCTTGCCCAGGCTCTTGGCTGCCCGATCCTTGTTCTCATTCAGCAGCAGGTATGGACTTCTGAATGCCTTGGCACCAACAAATCGCTTCTCGAACTCATAGAACCTGAGCTGTGCGGTCGATCCCACAACCTTAACCGCTTCATCTGCATTGCGAATACCGGGTAGCTCAACGGCAATCTGATCAGCACCCTGCGTACGGATTTCGGGCTCTGAAACGCCAAGTCCGTCAACACGATCCCGGATAACGCTTACCGACTGGTCAAGTTGTTCAGTGGTTAGCTCCTGACCCTTTTTTGGGGTCGCCTTGAGCACGATTTCAAGGCCGCCCTGGAGGTCAAGACCAAGTCTGATCGGCTTGAAGTAACCTACGAAAAAAACTGCTACAAGTACCGCGGCAACAAGCCCCAGCACGCCGAAGTGGGTTCGTGATTGTTTCATCAACAGGCAAGCCTACCTGTTCGACATGATTCATCAAGAAAAAATCGCCAACTTGTTGGCTGATCAAGCTTTATCGGCCGGCAACAACCCTGACCTCTGGAGGTCGTGCGGGTGCGGGAAACATGTCTTGACCAGCATTGCCTGCGGGGACATGCTGGACCGCTGGTGGTGTGTTGCTTGAGAAAAACTGGGGTCCCGGAAATCCATTTTGCGCCGTTGGAACTGCAATGTGGCTTGGGGTGTCTACGGCGACCAACGGCTGAGTGTGTCGCTGATATTCAGCTGCGAGTTCGGCCCTTTCCTGCCTGGCCCGAGAGACCGTCTGTGCAAGCTCTGGCGAGTCGAAACGCATGGTTGCACCCATTCCTTGCGGCACGGAGCGCGCAGGTATTGCTGGGGCTTCGGGAGCATGTACTGCCTGCTGATATACAGGTTGATGCTGCACTGGATTGGCCGGGACAGAGACTGGCTGTGCGGTCAGCGATGCTGGTCTTTGAAAAGGTTGTGAAGAAGCCTGTGGCGCCTGCGCCCGTGCAGATCCGTAGCCACCCGGAATTGCAGGCGGTGTCCACGGCTTTACTGAAAAAGGCCTCGGGCGATACAGTGATTGCTGCGAAGGCTGCGGTTGCACCAGCTGGGGTCGAACCATCGTTGTTTGCGGATACGCGGTGGGCTGCACCTGAACGTGCTGGCGAACCTGAGGTTGTGGGTATTGAGGTTGTGGGTGCTGAGGGTCATTGTTCTGATACATGGCTACGTTTGTCTCCGGTGCGCTGTTTTCCTGTTCGGTTTGCTGGCGTGCGGGCATGGGCGGGAGCTCGGAGGGCGATGCCATACGGGCAATGCCGTCAACCGCCAGCCGTGTTACGAGCCCGTCTGCAAGTTCCAACACGGCAGTGGTACCGTTTACTTCCACTATCCGACCAAAGATCCCACCAACCGTCATAACAACGCTTCCTGGCTTCAGCTCGGACAAAACTTCCGCATGGCGGTGATGATCAATACGGGCTGGCCGATGCACGAGCAGCCACCATGCACCGCCAAGCGACGCAAGAACTACAAGCACTGACAACATCTGCAAACCCCGTTCTATCGATGGTCCCGGTAAGGTTTTTTTGGCTTCGCAACAGCAAAATTGCAGGTCGAAACCTCACACCTGATTGTCGAGGCAAAAAGCTGGCAGTGTTACAGCGTTCTGCAACAATTTTTGTCTGGAGCACGATGAAAAGGAAACGGGCGGGTACCAACAGGAGTCAGCATGCCGCTGAATCCGTCCATGATTCCTTGAGGGAGGAACAGAAATGAGTGTAGGCATTCTTACCCGGCTCGGCGCCGGCAGCAGCGATTTTGCAGTTGCCTTGCAGAGGACAATCGCGGGGTTGGATCAAGTCGAAATGTCTGCTGGCAGGCAGCTGGTTGAAGGCGCTGGACGTACCAAGGCCGCCTTGCAGGTTGAAGGCCTTACCCATCTACTTTCAAAAGAAGTTGACTTGGCCGCACGAGCAGTTGATCACACCTATCGCCATTCACTTGCCGATGCAAAATCGGCGCTTGCGATGCTTGATCATCTGCAGGGTAACCTGAACCGGGCAGGGCAGGTCATCAGCGGTGAAAATCTCCTTGGCGCAACTTCGGGCATTCGCAGTGCTTTGTCATCTGCGTTGGCAAGGCTTTAACAAATTAGTCAGGTGCCGCCCCACCGCTTGCGCTCTGAAGTGTAAAACTCAGCCCAGGATCCGCCCGCGATCGCGTTGCGCGATCGCCTGGTCAAGTCGATCAGCACGTAGAGGTTATGCAGGGTGAGAAGCCGCAGCCCCAGCACCTCCTGCTGTTGGAAAAGATGTCGAATATAGGAACGGGAATATCCACCTCTACATGTTGGGCATGCGCATGACTCATCAAGAGGTGCATTACTTCTGGCATGAATTGCGTTGCGAATGTTGAGGCGACCTCGAGGTGACTCATATGAGGCTGGCACCATTGCGGCGCCTGTACGCCCGAGACGGGTAGGCAACACGCAGTCAAACATGTCAACGCCTCGTTCTATGACATCAAGAATTCCGACGGGATCTCCAATGCCCATGAAATAACGAGGTAGATCAGTTGGTAGCAAGGCGGTGGTGACCTCCACGGCGGGCATCGTCAGCTCCTGAGGCTCACCAACGCTCAAACCGCCAATCGCGTAACCATCAAATCCAATCTCAACCAGCTCACCAGCACTCTGTTGTCTCAAATCCTCATGAACGCCGCCCTGAACAATTCCAAATTGCAGCTGTCTCAGACCCGTTTTTGACCAGTCCGAAGGATGAGTCACAGGGTTGCGTGTCAGAGCGGTTCTTGCTGCGCGCGCCCAGTTGGTTGTAGCAACTACTGCATTGGCGACTTCTTCGCGCGTTGCATCACCAGGGGGGCAGATGTCGAGCACCATGGCAATATCACTTCCAAGGGCAGCCTGGATCTTGACTACCCCTTCCGGTGTGAACCGCTTGCGGGCTCCGTCGTAGACGCTCTGAAATGTCACGCCGTCTGCGTCCACTTTCAATGTGTCACGGAGGCTGAATACCTGATAGCCGCCGCTGTCCGTCAGGATCGGCCCGTGCCATCTTGAGAACTCGTGGAGACCTCCCATCTCTGAGATGAGCTCCTCACCCGGCCGCTCAGACAGGTGATAAGTATTGCCTAGAATTATCTGGGCTCCGATAGCCTTCAACTCATCAACTCTAGTCGCTTTCACCGTTGCCTTTGTACCAACCGGCATGAACACCGGCGTGCGCACTACACCATGTGCAGTTTTCAGAATCCCGGTGCGCGCGCGACCGTCGGTTGTACAAAGCCGAAAGTGCGACACCGCCTCTACCTACCTGCCCTCTCAATAAACATTGCATCACCGAATGAAAAGAATCTCATGCTCTGATCTATGGCCTGGCTATAGGCAGATCGAATCTCTTCCTCACCACCGAATGCCATTACCATCGCCAAGAGAGTTGACTTAGGCAGATGAAAGTTTGTCAGCATCGCACTTACAACTGAAAACTCATAGCCGGGCCTGATGAAGGCTGATGTTCTGCCAGAAATACCGTTTTCGTCACTCTGATAATCACATTCGAGTTTTTGCCCCGAGCCATATACGCTTTCAAGAACCCTCACCACGGTACTGCCGATTGCAATAATTCTCCGCCCGTCCTCCTGCGCCTTGCAAATGGATTGGTGCGTTGATGCAGGAATAAAGAATCTTTCGCTGTGCATTCGATGGTCTTCGAGTGTCTCACTCTTGACGGGCAGGAAAGTGCCAGGGCCTACATGGAGGGTCAGATCCACGATCTCATGTGTGTCACTTAACTCGTCTGCGAATCTCTCGCTGAAGTGAAGCGACGCTGTCGGAGCAGCTACGGAGCCAGCCCTCGAGGCCCACACCGATTGGTATCGCTCTTCTGCATTGACGTGCGTTTCGGTGATGTATGGCGGCAGTGGCGTACTGCCATTTATCTTCAACCATGCTTCCAGTTGTGGTTCGCCTACTGGAAGTTCAATTAGCCAAATTCCATCGCCGAGAGATTCAAGGCATCTCACAAAAGTGTTTTGCGACACTTCTATCAACATATCTGTGGCCAATTTGCGCGACGGTTTTACCATTGCCTTCCAGACATTTTCACCTGCTGATTTGTCCGGCTCAATCAGCAACAACTCACACTTTCCACCGCTTGGTCTTGTTCCCTTGAGACGCGCTGGAATAACCCTGGTCGTGTTGCGGACAATCAGGTCTGAGTCAAGCAGTAACCTGGGAAATAATTGCTCAAACCGATCAACGAGAAACTCTGGATCCCCTGTCATCAACGACGACAAGCGGTCGTAACCGGCTACAGCATTTGCGGGCAGAAACATGAGCCTGGATTGACCACGTGTTTGTGGCGGATTCTGGGCAACGAGATCGCTCGGCAATTCAAAGTCCAGATCTGAGGTTTTTATGGTGCGAACTCTCATGGAAAGGGCGTCTTCTGCCGATACATACTGTGATGGGTAATCCCGCGTACGCGCGAGGCAGGGAAGAAGTGGAAATCCGCTTGTTGGCGGATGC
>CAYTTD010000106.1:0-6394 GCA_964440595.1 uncultured Gaiellales bacterium | reverse complement strand
ATCCGAGCGCTCAGGTTTTACGCTGCTGATTCTCAGTCCTGTCGAATCAGAGTCTCGCTCCATACACACAGCACCCCAAACCCCTTAAACCACCTACAAAAATATGCAAATCGGCTGCCAGAAGTGTGTTTTTGTTACGCCTGAGCTTTAGCAGCGCGGTAGGGTCGGGGGTACTGTGACTCCCAACGAGCAAAACAACCGGATCATTGATGTGACAATCATCGGCGGCGGCCCAACCGGCCTTGCCGCCGCATACTATGCCGGGCACCGTGATGCGTCGGTTCGAATCATCGACACGCTGCCTGAACTCGGCGGGCAGGTGCAGGCCGTTTATCCAGAAAAAACTATTTTTGATGTCGCGGGCCACCCACGCATCAAGGCTGGTGATCTCGTAAAGCTTCAGGTTGAGCAGGCTTTGCAATTCAACCCCGAGGTGTTGTTGTCTGAGCAGTGTGACACGTTGGAGTACATAGACGACCCCGACGCCTCACCGGCCGATTCTCCAGATACCGGTGAAGGGGATGCGCCAGGCGCTGGAGCAGGAAAGCTGATTCGCATGACCACCGGGTCTGGAGAGGTACTGCTAACGCGCACCCTGATCATCACAGCTGGCCACGGCGCATTTGAGCCGCGGCGCCTTGGCGTTGCCGGCATAGATGATTGGCTCGGTCGCGGCCTCCACTACTTTGTACGCGACACTTCTCTATTCGATGGCCGGAACGTTGTAATTGTTGGGGGCGGAGACTCTGCGCTTGATTGGACCCTTGAGCTTTCTTCCCGTTGTGAATCTCCTCTTACCCTTGTTCACAGGCGCGACAGGTTCAGGGGAATCGAAAGCACGCTCAGCAAGGTCAGGGAGCTTGAAGCGGCTGGAAAAGTTGTGGTTCGTACCCCCTGCGAAGTCACGGATGTTCACGGCAGCGACCATATTGAGGCGGTCTCAATTACTGATCACGGCTCTGGCCAAACAACCGAGGTTGCCTGCGACGAGCTGGTGACTCTGCTCGGCTTTAAGAGCGCACTTGGCCCCATAGCGAACTGGGGGCTTACGTTTGCGGGAAGGAAGTCCATCCTTGTGAACCCCAAGATGGAGACCAATCTGCCAAATGTATTTGCCGCGGGTGACGTTGCCTCGTATGACGGTAAGATTACCCTGATAACCGTTGGCATGGCCGAAGCAGCTATCGCGGCGAATCAGGCGATAACCCGATTCAGGCCGGAGGCTCGTTTGCAACCGGCCTACTCAACCGAATAGATCGCTTGCCGAGGTGACTTTTAGTGAGACGGCTGAAATTCTTTCCCAGGGTTCTGCATGGTGCCCTCTGCTACATGTCTGGCATCGCACTGCTTGTTCTGCCGGCTGTGTCTGGCGTCGATAGCTCGCGACGCCTGTACACCGCGTGCGTCGTCACCGGTGTCGTGGTGCTTGCGGCGACCCTGCTCGCGAAGGGTCCCGTGGCATCCTTCCCACTTCTACCATCTCGAATATTTGAGGCATTCTGCTATGCCGCAGCAATCATCGTCATGTTGTTGCCGATCCTGTTCAAGGTTGAGGGCCACCCGCGCCTTGATGGAGCTTTGATTGTGATGGGCAGCGGCATTTTCCTGACAACCCTCCTAAGTGGTTTTGCTGGTGATGGCAGCGGATATGTTGACCCAGAGAATGAGCAATCGTTGCCATGGGATTCTGGGGCGGATCAGCCGGAGGAAGAGCCGGCAACAGGCAACGATACTGACCAGGAGGACGCATCATGAGCAACGACGCACGTTTGACTTGGCTTGGTCATTCAACGTTTCTGATTGACACATGCGAATCCAAACGCGTTCTGATTGAGGCGTTTGTTGATAGCTGCCCAACGACTCCCGCTGAGTTTCACGGGCTCTCTGACATTGATCTCATTGTTCTGACCCATGGCCATGCCGATCACGTCGCGGACGCAATTAGCATCGCCAATCGATCTGGTGCGGTAATTGCTGGGCAAGTCGAGCTTTGTGGATGGCTGGCTCGACAGGGGTTCGATGCTGATCGCTTGCTTGAGTTCAACAAGGGTGGCACGATCGAGGCGCACGGACTTCGAATCAGCATGGTTGACGCACGTCACTCAAGCAGCTCGCCAGATGGTGAGTATCTTGGCGAAGCAGCTGGCATGGTCTTCGAGTTGGAGGATGGCAGGCGCATCTATCACGCCGGCGACACGTGTGTGTTTTCAAGCATGCAGCTCATCGGCCGGCTCTACTCACCTGACCTAGCGATACTGCCAATCGGTGGTCACTATACGATGAATCCGCGCCAGGCTGGTTTGGCTGCGGAGCTCCTGGCAGTCAATGACGTGCTTGGCATGCATTACGGTACGTTTCCACCACTGAAGGGTCGGCCGGAAGATCTACGTCAGCACGTGGCTGACTCAGTGATGGTGCACGAGCTGGAGCCAGGAGAATCTCTAGCGCTCTCAAAAATCGGATCGTCAGCGGTCTGCTGACATCTTTCTCCTTACAACGGCACCTGTAATCGCTGCAACCGCAAAACCGAACAGCGTTGAACGGCGACGATGCCACGGCGCCTGTATTCGAGTTTTGAACCTCAGGATCCCCCAGCCTTCGTCTACCGCCAACTGCCTCAAGGCCTTGTCTGGATTCACTGCGTACGGGCGCCCAACTGCATGGAGAAATTCCTCGTCAGTAATCGAATCACTGTACGCCGATGATCTGGAGAGGTCGATGTCGTTTGCCTGCGCAAATTCCTGAAGACGGGCTGCTTTTTCGCTGCCATGACACGGCCTTAGGATCTCGCCGGTGAACTCGCCGTCAATGACCTCCATGTCAGTAGCAATGGCTCCGTCCAGTCCAAGCAGGTCGGCCAGCGGCTCGATGACCTCAGACATTGTTGCCGATACCGCATAAACCTTTTCGCCTCGCGCTCTATGCATGGCGATGCGGTCAAGCCCTTCACGAAAAACAGTTGGGGTTATCTGCTTCTCCAGCTCTTCTGCGATCAGCTCCTTTACCTCGCTGTGCGGCCACCCACCAACGAGTTCCTTGGCGATGGCAGCAAAGCGATCCATTGCATCGTGATCAGCGCCGCGAAACGCAAATCCAAGCTGTGAGACCAGTGCGCGCGCGGCCTGACGATGAGTCAGATATCCGTGCCTTCGCAGGGGGCGCGCCATCCTGAGCGCCGATGCACCATCGAGTAACGTTCGGTCGACGTCGAAAAACGCCGCTGAGCTGGATGTCATTGTCACAAAGCTCCGATCAGCTACACCATCGCCAGCGGCTTCTTGATCCGCTTTGCTGCGCTGGGCTCGGCAGGCGCCTGTGCGCCCATGCCTGCAGATCGAATCGCCTGCGCAATCGCATCAAACTCGGCCTTCGCCACTTCACTGCTCAATACTGCCGGGGTTCCATTGTCGCCTGACTCGCGGATGTCTGCGCGCAGTGAAACCTGGCCAAATAGTGGCACGCCAATCTGCTCTGAAAGCAGAAGACCTCCGCCGGATCCAAAGATCGCGTCGGTACCTTCGCCCGACATGTTCTCTATTACGCCGATCACGCTCTGATTCATTCCGTGAGCTGCAAGTGCTGCCCGTGTTGCAACCTGTTGCGCCGCTTTTTGCGGGGTAGTGACGATTACGAGCTCAGCGTGAGGAATCAGGTTTGACAGTGAGATGGCAACGTCGCCGGTGCCCGGTGGCATGTCGATGACAAGCCACTTGATCTCGCCCCAGTGTACGTCGACAAGAAACTGTTGCATTGCCCTATGAAGCATTGGCCCGCGCCACGTGATCGGACCGTCGTCCTCAGTGAAGTATCCGATCGACATCACCTGTACGCCATGTGAAAGCACTGGCATCATCATTCCGTCGAGGTTCACGGGCTTCTGCTTGACACCCATTATCTGAGGGATGCTGTAGCCGTAGATATCCGCGTCGATCAGGCCAACTTTGTCGCCGCCAGCAGCAAGTGCAAGGGCGAGGTTCGCCGCAACGGTTGACTTGCCCACGCCGCCTTTGCCGCTGGCAACCGCTATGACTCTGCAATCCGCGGGGAGCAGATCAAATGCCTCCCCAACTTCACGACCACCGCGCATGTCGCCGCGGATCTTCGATCGCTGCTCGTCGCTCATTACACCAAACTCAATCTCTGCGCGATCAATGCCGTCGATAACAGACACTGCATCATTTACACGATTGGTGATCTCTGCCTTGAGTGGGCACCCTGGGATCGTCAACAGTATTTTTATCCGGGCAACAGAGTCGACAATTTCGACCCCTCCAACCATGCCAAGGCTCACGAGATCGCGGTGGAGCTCCGGATCCTCAACCTGCTCAAGCGCCTTCATTATCTGATCGTGTGTGTCACTCGCCATGGAAAGATGCCTCTTTCATTGAAGTTGGATGGATTCGTTGGGGTTAACGATACACGTGACCGATGAAGGGCGCGGAGGAGAACCTTGAAAAACACGTTGTACGTGCTTGATCACAGGGCCGCTTCATAGGCAATACCGTTTTGATCTATAGCAGCGACAACATCTTTGGCAGCATTCTTGTTCCACGAGAATTTCCGATTCCATCCCTTGGCTACCCGAGTTCCAAATTGGCTAGCGCCGACCAGCCCATAACCCTCAGGGCCGCCCTCAAATATCGGAACTTTTACCACTAAGAGTGTGCCTCTTTTGTTGCCCAACTCTTTGGCGATTCTCGAGGCGGTCTCCAGCGCTGGTTCACGATCCTTATCTGCCAGGTAGAGAATTGGTGTACTTTCACTAAACCAGGTGAGCTCGCTTGGCTTGCCGTCCCTTTGAAGATAGACCCAGTCTTTTCCTTGCAGGTGTTCAGCAAAGACAGCGCTGGCGTTGGCAGACAGCCTACGCTGGGTACCTTCAGGCTGCATTGTGTCTACCCACGACAGCGTGCCATTTGAATCTGCAAGCCATAGCTTTCGCAAGGCAGGGTTGAATACAGCCCTCAGATCCGGATGAAACGGCTGCTCGGCACCGCCTCGCACATTATCCTGCGCCAAGGCTACAAGGTGTGGGGTTGCCTCGGTGTCTTGCATTAACGCGATCATCTTTGTCGGGTCGCCGTACTCTTTCTTCATCGTGTATAGCAGTGCGTCCTCCATTGAGTAGCCGTTTAGTGGCTGCGAAAAGCCGTCGAGGTCAGGCGAAAATGTGAAGTGCATCGGATCGCCACTGGCTGTGCGATATGCGGGTTCTGCCTCCCACGTCAGAGGGTTGCCATTGCCTGGCTCATTGAGTACCTTGTTAAGCTTGTCCAATTCTATTCTCTGGCCCTGGATGCCAGATCTAAGGGATACCAATTCCTCGTTCAGGCTTGCAACCCGACCACGATTCATCTGGGTTCTCTCCAGCTCGCCCAAGAGTGCGCCGCGCACAGAGCGGTGCTCACGTGCCATTCCGTGCATCTTCAGCGTGTCAGGCGTGAGTGGCCACAGGTGCCCTTCGGGCCAACTCCCCTCAAATAACCGTTCGCTGCCAATGTTTCTCAGCCAATCCTCATCATGGCTTCGCACCAGGCTCTGCCCGTCGGTGCGCCACGCCGCTACCACGCTTGGGTGATTCGCAACTACGCGAACGTCCAGGCTTCGCTCGGATGTGCGCCCCAACGCCTTTTTCACAGTAACCACGCGCGAAGAAGTGTCGCCCGAAGCGCCAAGCAGGTGTACTGCTCCCCGTGAGTCATTAACTGCTATTGCCGTAGACCCTGGAGATCTCGATAGAAAGTTCATGGCAGCTTCCTGAGCATCATCGACGGACGTGAATCCTTGTGGCGGACTCACGACTTGGTCTGGCAACAGGTGAATAGCGTTTGTGCCGACTCTGTTTTTTTCGGCGGCAGTAGGTATATTTGCCGTTGCGATTGGCTTAGCCAGAAATGCGGCGACCTCTGCATTAACGGGCCCCTCAGACCTTAGATGTGCCTCAATATTGGCAGCCTGTTGTGGAATCAGATCGCCTTCCCAGTAGGAGCTCGCCGCCTTCAGCTTGGCAATTGCTTCGCCTGTGTTTGAGTTGTCAATCAGCAGTGAACCTTCGAGCGCAGTGTCGGTTACGAGATCAAACTCCTGCCCACTACGCTCAAGGCGGGCTGCCAGATCAACCAACGGGTCTGTGGCACCCCCCTGCACGGCTAGCTGCAGTTCACCTGGCAGTGCCTCAAATGATCTGACCTGCCCAGGTTGATCAAGCGCAGACACCAATCCCCGTATGGAATCCTCCCTGCGTCCCAATTCGCGGAACAGCCCAGATCCCTGTTTCATCACATCATCCACTTCGCCGGCAGCAGCGATGAGTGACCTTTGAAACGCACCCCCTTTGCTATCCGACGCTGCCGCAATCTGCAAAGCGTCCTTACCAAGTAAACGTTTGGATGCG
>CAYTTD010000105.1:2565-6395 GCA_964440595.1 uncultured Gaiellales bacterium | reverse complement strand
TCGGTGTCGCGAGCATCGGATGCATCGTGGGGAATCGTTCGAGGATGGTCTCGGTCGAGCTTGACGATGAGGATCTTGGCGCTGTAGCAATAACAGAGGTAATGGTTGCCAACAACACGCATGCAGGTGGCGGCATGAACGTTGCTCCCGCCGCTGACATCTCAGACGGGCTACTCGATGTGCTGATCATCGGGGCGGCTGGTCGCTTTCGGCTGGTAAGGACATTTCCAAAGATCTATAAGGGAACCCACGTTTCCGACAGCCTTGCCAGGGTTGCAACGGCCAGGAAGATCCGCATTGACTCACAGGATGGATACCCACCTGAGAGGGTGGTTCTTGACGGCGAGCTCGTCGGGCAGACGCCGGCTCAATTTGAGGTCGTACCGAGTGCACTGCACGTGCTCACACCAAAGGAAGGAAGCAAGCCATGAAGTTCGCAACACAGGAGTGGTTCGAAGCGGTTACAGCAGCGTTGAAGGCAGACCCTGCAATGAAGGCCGTTGGAGGCGGATGGGTTGGCGGTGCAGTGGCGTTCGTCTTCGAGGCAGATAGTGAAGCTGGCTGGCAGGAAGACGGTGCCGTCGTGGTCGACGTGAACCAGGGCAAGGTGAAGCCGGTGTACGGATTGGTTCCAGCTACGCAGGACAATCTCAAACTTGTTCCAAATCGTATGTCTGGCAAATGGTCGGTGATGAAGACCATGTTCACTGAGGGCACGGATCCAGTGAAGCTCGTCGCAGATGGCAAGGTCTCGTGGCGAGGCGATCTAACCTCACTTGCACGCAACCGCCACGTATTCACGCGCATATTTTCGAGGATCGCCGAGGTTGAAACAGTGTGGCAGGAAGAACAGACTGCCGTGGGTGCTACAGCCTGAATCAGATTCGCAGGTCGGTGCGAACGCGCCGGGCCAGCCTGCCTACTCTTATGGCCAGCTCATCCGGGTCAAATGGCTTCAACATGTAATCATCTGCGCCACTTGCAAGGCCTTCGCGAACACTGGCGGGTGAATCGCTGTCAGTCAGAACCATCACCGGAGTCGCGCCAACGAGGTCATCGCTCTTGAGGTCCTTCAGAACCCGGAAGCCATCGCGACCTGGCAACATGTGATTCAGAACAATTACGTCTGGTAGCAGGTCACGAGCACTTGAGACCACGAGGTCTGCGTTCTGAACGATGTAGACGCGCCACTCCCGCTTCTCCAATGTTTCGCGAAGTATCAGCTGTATTGTCTCTGAGTCCTCTGCAACCAGGATGTCAATCATTCAGACAACGCCCCTGCCACTTCAAAGGCTCCCAGAGCCGACTTTAGCGGCCGCTCATCATCGAGGTTGGATTGCAGCCATGCCAAGACCGCTTTGCGCCCCTGGTCAAGCATCACCGTCTCCGCTTTGGTTACCTGCCCCACGTCGCGTGATCGGGCAAGAAGAGAGCTCATCACCGATGCCAGCTCTGCAACATTTGTGAACGCCAGCTGCTCTGATGTGCCCTTCAGATTATGTGCGTGAAGGTGAGCGTTGTAAAGCTCTGCAGATGGTGGAGTGACAACTACGGAATCACCGCTCCACTTCTCCAGGATCTGACCAAGTTGCAACATGCGCCGAGTCATCTCAGCTACGTATATTGCCTTGATCTTTTCCTGGTTCATGAAACGGTGATTCCGTGTCCGGGCAATTGCGAAACGTCAGCTGCGGTTTCTGCGACGCATCCAGCTTCGCCCTGCGAGGAACATCCCGCCGAACAGCAGCAGAGCTGGCAGAGTGCCACCAGTCCACACGATGGCACGATTCACGTTGCTGACGAAGTTGTGTGCAGCCTTGCCGAATGACTTGCGAACACCCCATTCGGTTTTCTTTACCGGCTTCTTGACTACCTTTTTCTTACCTTTTTCGTTTAGCGTTACATTGATTGTTGACATGGAGGTCATGGCATCGAGGTACTTGATGCGACCCTTCTGAATCTCGATCTGCTCCTGGATGTCTGAGAGACGATCCTGGATGGCAAGAGTTTGACCCACGGTGTTCGTCTTGCCGAGCAGAACCAGCAGCCTCTGCTCGATTGCACGGTCGTGGCGCAGCCGACTCTTGGCGTCTACGTACTCCTGTGAGACATCCTCTGTGGAGATGTTGATGCTCTGCACCTTGCCACCATGCTTGATCTGCCTAAGCGCCTCACCAAACTTTGCGTTTGGAATTCGGATGGCGACGTGCCCGGTTCGCGCATATCTGCTTCCACCGCTCATGTTGCTGGAGAGGACGTATCCTCCGAGACTGGATGCCATGGCTGAGATGTCTGAAAACCCCTCATCAAGCTGGCCAGCTTTGAATTGAACGGTAACGTCACCAGTCTGGATTATCTTGAGGTTCATTGCAGGTGCTTCGTGCCCCGCGATCGGAGCAACATCTGCGTCTTCAGTGGCGACGGCAGCCTCGCCGCCTGCGAATCCTCCGGCAGCACTGCTCTCATCCGCAGCACCAACTGCCTTCGTGCGCTGCTCGGCACTCAAGGCAGCGTCCGCAGGCTTTGATGTGGTGAGCGTTCCATCGTCGAGTTGCTGCTGAGGAGCATCTCCCTTGTTCTTGTCAGCCTCGGTTGTTGAGGTTGACGATCTACCAACGTTTACTGAACTGTTATCTGGCGGAGCCATGGTAGACGCTGCCACGATCATTGCGACGAAAACCGCCGCGATTAGCAGCCATTTTGCTTTGGATCCGGCCTTGGTTACCCTATCCATCTTGATTCACCTCACTGTTACCTGGAGTGGCGCGATTCGTATTTACTCATCGCTCTTACTCCAGTCAGACGCAGCGGGTGATCAAAAAGTTCCCAAGATTTGTCTAAGTCGTCAGCTTGCAGGTTTCTGCGCGAAGAACTTGTCAGCGTTTGCCTTTTCCTCGGCCGACAATTTGTCATACCAGGCTGCAAACTCAATCACCTTCTTCTTTTCGTCTTCAGACATCTCTTTGCCTGGCGCAGTCTTGTCACCCTTGCCTGCGTCTGGCGACGGCTGGGCATTAGGCGTTTGGGCGCCTGGACCTCCTCCAGGAGGCGGAGGTGTCTGTGTGGCTCGCGACTGCATCAAGGTAACCAGCTGAGTCACCATCTGCACTACCTGACCGAGCATCTGAGTCACAGTGGTCAAGGCTTGTGTGATATCCGGTGATTGCTGGGCGATGCCTCCACCGTTTACGCAACACTGATTTGCGTACGCGCCGGCTACCTGAGTCTGCACTGCAACTGGCTGGGCAGCGACCGCCTGTGCTGGGCCGAGCTGCGCTGCGCCACCACCTTGAATACCGGCTACGCTCGGCTGCGCAATGGCGTATGGCGATGATGCGGGTGCACCAGTCGAAACATTGATGTTGATCGGCTGTGCCGATGGCGATTGTGCGCCGCCGCCCTGAATGCCGGCAACGCTGGACGGTGCAACCAGGTAGGTGGGTGCCGGTGCAGCCATGTTCACATTTACGCTGATGTCAATACCACCGCCAGGCAATGAGCCACCGCCTGCTGTCACGCCGCTCTTGTTTTGCTGGCCTGGCGCGTAGGCAACTGCCGAGCTAGGCGCAGCCATCATCATTGCAGGAACTGCCTGCATCGTTGGCGCAGTTGGCATCGCAGCAACCGGCATTGCAGACTGTTGTGCGTAAGAACCTCCGCCTCCACCAGTCACCATGCCAGTGGCATAGACCGGTGTCGGGTTAAAATCCACAACGTAAGAACACATTTTCCCTTTGGCCCCCTCTTGAGCGTACCGTCCTCAAAACGCCCGTCTTGTTCAGGAATACCACGGAAGTGTGTTTTTGTGAAGCACCTGCTGGCGCTTGTTA
>CAYTTD010000105.1:0-2465 GCA_964440595.1 uncultured Gaiellales bacterium | reverse complement strand
TGTTCAGGAATACCACGGAAGTGTGTTTTTGTGAAGCACCTGCTGGCGCTTGTTATCAGCGCCCCGTGAAGGCAGGCTTTCGCCCCTCAAAGAAAGCGCCAATGCCCTCTTTGGCATCTTCGGTGTGTGCAAGCTCAAGAAACAGCTCGCGCTCCAAAGCAAGCCCCTCACGACCCGGGGTTTCAAACGCCGCCCGTACGAGTCGCTTGATGTGTTGCACTGCCAGTGGCGCCTGAGCAGCAAGGCTCTGCGCGTACTTATGAGCCTCAGCATCGAGCTCCGCTGCAGGAATCACGCGGTGCACGAGGCCATACTCGAGCGCCTGAGCTGGCTGGTAGCGCATACCCTTGATCAGCATCTCGGTTGCGCGTGCTGCTCCGACAAGACGCGGCAGACGCTGGGTGCCGCCTCCCCCAGGCAACAGGCAAGTCGAACCTCCGGCAAGCCAATCTCACCAAAGCCGTCGCCCATGAATCTGAAGTCGCACGCGAGAGCAAACTCGCAGCCGCCACCTAGAGCCGTGCCACCAATAGCGCAGATTGTTGGCTGCGGGAGCGCAGCGATGTGATCGAAGACATCTGACATGTCCTTGAACTGGGCAAGCAACTCCGGATTGCCAATCTCACCAAGCAGGCTGATGTCAGCACCAGCAATGAAAACTCCCTCATTAGCCGATCGAAATACCACAACGCGAACAGAGCTGTCACCGGCAAGCTCCGCACACAATGCCTTGAGCTCGCGCCCCATGGTGAGGTTGATTACGTTCATTGGCGGGTTGGATATCGAGACCGTTGCTACGGCTCCGTCTCGCTCAACTTCCAGAGTCTCGTAGCTTGTGATTGTTTCGCTCATTTTGTGTTCCTTTCCAAATTCTTTGGTTCAAATCTTCCTGGTGTTTATCCTAAGGCACGCTAACTTGCCCCGCCGCAAGGTAACGAGATGCGATCAACCGTTGTATCTCGCTGGTACCCTCCACGATCTGAAGCACTTTGGCATCGCGCATCCATCGGCCTGTTGGATGATCGGCGTCGAGGCCGGCGGCTCCCATGACCTGCACCGCCTGCGTGGTTGCATGCATTGCGACATCGGCAGCAAATGCCTTGGCGTAGCTGCCAATGAGACCAACATCCTCACCGCGATCTACGGCATCACAGGCCTTGTGAACGAGTGCGCGCGCCGCCTCGATCTGCATCCCGATGTCTGCAAGGGCAAAGCTCACAGCCTGCCGGTGCATCAGTGGCTTGCCGAATGCTGATCTCTGATTCGCGTACTCAACAGCATACTCAAACGCAGCTCGTGCGAGCCCGACAGCGGCGGCAGCCACCTGAGGCCGGCTCTTCGCAAAGAAGCCCATGGCACCGGCAAAACCAGCGCCTTGCGCCCCCAACATGTTCTCATCCGGTACGCGAACGTCGGCAAATCGCAATGCCCCGGTGTAGCTGGTGCGCAGACCTAGCAGATCCAGCTTGTCTGAACTCAATCCCTCAGCATCTCCCGGTACAACAAAAGCGCTCAGCCCTGCGGCGCCGTCTTCGACCGTGCCGGTTCGAGCGTAGACAAGAATTGCTGACGAAAAATTGCCGCCTGCGGTGATCCACGTCTTCTCGCCGTTGATCGTCCATGAATCTCCGTCATACACTGCAGAGGTTGTAATAGCGGCGACGTCACTTCCCGCATGCGGCTCACTGAATGCGATCGCGGCAAACGCGCCACCAGGCCTGCACACTTCGCTGAGCCAGCGCTGCTTCTGGTCAAGGCTAGCGTCGCTTGCAAGCACCCCACCACCAAAAAGCTGAGCGCTCGTAATCAGCGTTGCAAGGCCGGTGTCACCAAATGCGAGCTCCTCCATCAATAGAGCGCTCGTCACAGACGAGCATCCGCCTCCACCAAACTCCTCGGGCAGAGAAAATGCATTCAGGCCGATGGCACTTGCCTCGCTAAGCAGATGCCTCGCACGATCGATGCTCCATGATTGCTCCATCTCACGCGCCGCATGTCGCAGCACGTCGATCGCAAATGCCCGAGCCACGTCTCGCAGCGCTGCCTGCTCGTCAGTTGGCGTAAAGCCGATTGGAGTCATCAGAACACAAACAGATCCATGCCACCCATTACCGGAAGTGCAACACCGGTAATGTAGCTGGCCTGGTCACTGCACAGGAAGGTAATGGCGTTTGCAATGTCCTCAGGCTCACCAGCCTTACGCATCGCCGTGCGATTGATCATTCGCTCTGTCATTGAGGAGTTGGTCTGCTCGCTCATCTTGAATGCTTCGCTGGCTATGACGCCAGGCACGATGCAGTTTGACGTAATGCCGTGGCGTGCGCCTTCAAGCGCGAGCGTCTTTGTGAATCCGATGATGCCAGATTTCGTTGTCGAGTAGCTTGCCTGGCCGAATCCACCGTTAGTGCCGGCTATCGACGCCATGTTGATGACACGCCCCCAGCCGGCCTCAACCATGTGCGGCC
>CAYTTD010000104.1:0-6397 GCA_964440595.1 uncultured Gaiellales bacterium | reverse complement strand
GGATGCCTGATGAACGTATGCCGCGCTGGATGCCGCGATTGGCGTGATGGTGATTGCGCCATCGGCATACCATCCGAACGTTGCGCCAGCCGATCCAACCGGCGCAACGACGGCCGCCGCATCGGCCAGGAACTGCATTGCGACGCCGGTCCCGACAGGCGATACAACATCGTCGCCGGTGGCCATGAACTGCGTCGCCAGACCTTCGCCGACTGGTGATACAACGGCATTCCCGAACGCGATCTGCGCCCTGGATAGGGCGGCAGTAGTCCGGGCTGATGGGCTTACACGGAGGCCACGAACCACGGAAATGCCCTGCCAGTCCCGGCGGTCTGCTTCAGGTGGAACGTGACGCCGAACGGTGCAATGACCGGGATGGAGATTTTTCCAGGGTCGGCCTGAACATGGGCATACGTCGCCAACATGAACTGGCGATTGGTGCCAGCAGACTCGAATTTGGTCTCGGCGTACAACTCCAGAACGTCGCCGAGAGTCATGGCTGAGGTATCGACGCCGAGCGCATACACACCGTCTGTGCTCGTCGTGTAAAGCTCATGCTTCGTGGAAACTATCGCGGTATGCGTTCCGCCTATGACAAGCGCCATGCTCTATCGAATCCCATAAAGTACAACATCTATGGTGCGCTGAGATGCGGACGAGTACTGTTTGCCAATCCTGGCCGACAGCCGAGAACCAGGAGCGATGTCGACGTAGTACGGTCCGAGGACCATTTGACTGACCGTTCCGGTTGCAGACGAACTCGCCCCCGCCTCGTACAATGTCAGAATGTTCTGCTCGCTGCCGGCGCCGCCAACTCCAATCTGTATCTGATACCACTGGTCGGAGAACGTCCTCCAATCTGCCTGACCATGCCCGCACGCGATCATCAGCGCCTTGATGCGCTCGCAGGAAGCTGCTATTTCAGTCCACGATCCGTATGTGCCATCTGAGGACGGAGCGGTGAGCGTGACGCCCTTTGTCGAAGTTGTATTTGCTCCGTACGTGTCGACAACATGGCCGACAACCGGAAGCCCAGACGCCGCCTTGTTCGATGTCGCGTATATCCCCTGATGAGACGCCATGGACGCCTGAGCGCGCATTTTTATGGGATACCCAGGAGGGGAAGACACGGGGAAGTAGATCGTTTGCGACATCGCTCTCTGCGTTGTGACGCCCCCGACGGCAGGCGGGCACAGCATCAGGTTTGAAATGATCACGCTCTCTGGCGACCCAACTCCGACATCGAGCAGAAGCGTGCGCGCTTGGACGTGATCTCCCAAGATTGAGAAGTTGATATACATCCCGTCGCCTCTGTCCGAGTTCGCTCCTGAAACCCATGCACCCTTTGTGTGTGCCGCCGATCCTGGCGTTACATTGGCATGCAACTGCGAAAAGAGAGCACGATCAGCAGTCCATGGGGCCCAATCGCCCATATCACCACGCCCCGGGAGCGAACTTGATGGTAAAGCTGTTGAACGCGATTGGGCCGCCAGACACGATTGAAGTCGTCGGCATTTGCACCGTTCCCGTTCCGCCAGTCACCGAGACATCCACGTCGAAGCAGGCGTTGCCAGCACCATCGCTGACCCTAGCCCACGTCGCAGTCCCGGTCGCGTCCGCACTGGAGTCCATTGTGATGGCCGAGAATGTGTAGACGCCGCTAGCTACCACCCCAGACGTGATAGAGCACGTGCAAGTTCCCAGCTTGGTGTTTCCACCCGCTGGTGCCGACTCCGGCTTGGAAGGCATTGTTCCAGTGTAGAACTCTATGTAACCGCACGCTGCGTCGGCATCAACAGCGTTGAGCAACACCGTTGCGAGGCTGTTGGAAATTACTTGCGTGACATTGAAAACGCCCATGTTGAGTTACTCCTAACGTATTGCGTTATGCGGCGCTTCGACGCTGCGAGTTATGGTCGATGCAGATGCATTGTCTGCGATGTTGGCAATGGACGTACCGTTGAATATGAGCTTCAGAAGCTCATTGGCGAATGCGGTTGATTTGCCGGCCATATTGATCCAATTTTATATGTTGTCCGTTCGGCACACCGGGATATCCGCTTCGGAGCAGTAGTTTACAGCGCCGCTCCTCCGCGCCCCGAATCGGCCGGCGCGATTTGCGCCAGTTCAAGGCACACGATTATCTGACAGGTCGACGCTAATTCATCTCCCGTAATGTCTTGATCTCCTGTGCTTCCGAGAACGCGACTTTCTGCTTCTGCGATCGTCATAATAGTCTCAAAGCTTATTCGCGTAAAAGCCAAGCAAATAGTGCCTCTTTTCTCCTGCCGCCACAAACTGCGGCCTGATTTGTGCTATGGCGTAGAGTTTTTCATCACCCGGCGTTGTCCGGTCTTGGTAAGACCCAATCACAGACGAGCGTAGCATCAAGCTTGGGCTTGCTTCGATCACAGTGTGGCGGGCTTCTGCGCGCGCTCCTGATACGCGAAGTTGTCCACACACCCCAGCGTACTGTACGTTGGTGTTGTTGTTTTCGTTCGTAAGCGCAAACGCTTGGCCATCGATTTCTCCACTTGCAAATGGCGCAGTTTCCTGTATCCCTCCCACAGGGAGGGATACAGGGTATTCAGACGAAACCACGCCGTCGGCCAAGAACGCCACCTCAAGGTCGCACATGACAGGCCACGCCCTAGGCGCGAATGTGTAAATTCTGCTTTTTGTGGCGATGGGCGTTCCCAACGCCGACTTATGGGCTAAAGTCGTCGCGTGCCGCAAGGTCACAATAGCTCCGGACGCCCACGCCCCGGCCGCCAGCGCCGTTTGGTCAGTAGATCCTGAGAACCACTGCAAGTTAGTTGTCAGCTCCACAGACTGCGCAGAGTTATCCGAGTGGACGTCTCCCAAAAATTGAAAGTCCGTTGATCCGACTGGCGCCCACGACGCAACCCACGTAATAGCTGATCCTCCGACTATCCGGGATACAGGGTGAATCGGCACCATGAAAACACCAGCGGCTCCCGGCGTAACTGATGCCGCCGCCCAAAAGTGCTCGACATACGCGCGGACGCCGGATGCGCCTGCACGGCTAGTACCGGTGACCTGCACCGTAATGGTGTGCGCTCCTGCGCTCAAGTCGTCAGAAACGACGAGACTGTCATTTCGTGGCGCAGGCGCCCAACTGTCGTAGTATGCGCGCCCGACGTCCGCCTGTCGGCACCGCCCGGCGGCGTAATCATCCGCTGTAAATTTTGGCAGACGATTTGGCTTGGTATAATCGCCGTCGATCGCCACTACCCCGTACCCGCCATTGCTGGTTGCATAAAATTGGATGCCGACGGTGCGGCCCGTCACGGTCGCAGCGATTGTGTCTCCGGAGGTTCCGGACGAGGTAGCGCCAGAAGATGTTAGCGCTCCTGCAGCGATATTGGCGGGACCCGTGGTCCACGTGCCAGTTTTTGATGCCGACGTGTGCGACGTATGCTGTGCCGGCTTAAAAATCCCGGTCTCGACCATCGACGGCACGCGAGTTGCGACCCCACACAGGCCGATGGCAACGCCAAAATACATCGGCACGCCGTCTACCGCATCCGCTCCGATTGGCACGAACACTTCCTTACTGCCTGTTTGGACATGCCCGGCCAGTTGAGCAGGATGAGCAAAAAGGTATACCGTACCCGTCGTGGCGCCAGCAGACGGCGTGATGACGTGCCGGATACCGGCGCCACGTGCTGAGGACGCAAGAGCTGACGTTTGCACATATTGCGCGTGCGGATTACTAAGCCCCACATGTGCGTCGATGGCTTGACCAACGCTGGCCGGCGTGGCATGGCCCGCATGCGGCGCCGCTGCCGCGGCGTGCGACGCAGACGCCTGCTGCTCGTCTGCCAAGCGCTTTTCGACGGTCCCCGGCACCGTGCTACCGATCACTCCAATGAACGACTCGATTGCCTCTATTTCGTCAGCTAGTTGGTTGTGGAGAGCGTGCCCCTCAAACCCTGGCGCGTTGCGCTTGGTCTGAGCGGTCGGCCTTGGCAGGCTTGCTAACGCGGCTGGGAAGATTGCCATATCAAATCCTCAATCCAATTATGCGAATGCTGTGCAATAGGTTTGTCGTTGTTGCTGCCTCAGCAGAACCACCCCATGTATCTTCTCCGGACCAAGTCGCCGGATCTGACCACTCCGAACTTATCCCTGGAGACTCACCGCCCCACGCATATTCGCTCGACCAAAATTCTTCAGCGGACCATTCTGCTGAGGTTAGTCTGAAGAAACGTGGCGCGCATCGCAATGGTCCAATTGGACTGCCAGCCTTGAGACGAACATTTAGGCTATGCACTAGTTGTTACTTCCGGAAGAACCTCAAACACTGAGTCTGCAGAGCAGATCGCATCGACGGCTGTCGCGCTTACCAGCTCGATATCGAAGACGTACTCCCGCGCCGGCAGAGCATCCAGGTCAGTATCGTCCAGCCGAATCCAGACAGAGTGTGTCGCAGCCTCAATCTCGAGCGTTCCGTTCGCGGTGTTCAGCGCCAGTTCGACGTCACCGCCCACCCGGCGCTTGATGTCCATCCGCGCAGACGTGTACCCGGCCAGGTCCATCGGAGCGTAATAGGCAAGATGTCCTCCTCCGGTGTATGTCTTGAATCCTGCAGCGCTGAGTCCAGTGAAATCGACTGTGTTAGCGTCAATGACGGCGACTTGGTGAAACTCAGACTCGCGAATTTTATTCGAGTCGGCCGCGTTGATCTCTACCATTCCGCGAGCGTCGATGACTGCTGCATACCACATGTCTGGAATTCCGTGGCTCGCTGCCGTCACCCGCAGCGGCGCGGTCTTTGACATCCCGGTGATCGCGACAAACTTCAGAACGCTCGTCTCAAGGCGCAGAGCAATGTCTGCCGACGCGCCGAGGCGCGCGGAAAGAGTCAGTTTGGGCAGCGATGCCGCGGCGCTCATACGAAGCACCCTCGATAATGCCGACGAACCTTCAGAGCAGCACGCTTCGTTTCCGTCTCGACTGGCCGTGGACCAAAAACCTCCGTGAACCGGCCGTCATGCACAGCGGAAAGTCCAGCGTTGAAGTGGTCGACGTCTGGCTCCCCAAAAAAGAGCGCCAGCGCCCAATCGACGAGTTTGATGTGCAGGCGACTCGGGATTTCAGGCTCCGCAGTGTCCGCATCGTCAAGCAGCATTTCGGATTTCGGGGCACAGAACGCAACCATCGTAACGTCCGCATTCGCGATCGGAGTCGGGTACAGCCTGAGCTTGTCACCGATCCGATAGCACTCCGTCGGCGAGCCGGTGTCGCTCGTCCAGTCTCTAGAGCGACGATCCTCGAAGGCGACGCGCGCCAAGAGTGCAATGGCTACACCACCTACCAACACGCTCCTGACCGAGAAGGCTCGTGCTGGAATCTTGACGTAGGGATCAAGCGCTACTGCATAGGATATGATCGAGTCGTCCTCGATCAGTTTCGCGCGAATGCAAGCCTCGGTCTGCGCCTCGTTCAGCGCAACCGTCCACTGATCGTCCGACCACAGGGTAGGCGACGCCGTATCGCCGGATTTGCTGCGGCATGCGGCAATCAGTTCGTCCAGTGTCACGCGGAGACCTTCGGCGGACGGCCGCGACGGCGAGTAGCACTGACGACAACATCCGTACCAGAATCCTCGCCCGGCCCGTGCCCATCATCGCCAGCGACGAACAGTCCTCCTGGCCTGGCAAGCAGTTCGCTTGCGTCCGCTTTGGAATCCACGTTGCACAACAGCACATCGCCCCCGTAACAGGCCGAGAAAACGTAACGCCGATCGCCGACGGTCGCGATGATCGTGCCGTCTCGGCGCGGCGTAATGGTGGTGCGAAGCAGCATGCCTGTCCTCCAAAAAACAGGGGCGATTGCGCCGCCCCTGTCGTTGTCCTGCTAGTGCGTCGCCTGCTGGACTGCTATCAGGCAGCCTCGTAGAACAGGGTCACGCCGAGCGTCCCGGCGACAGCCGTACTCGGGGCGGTCGTGACCTTGACCCCGAGCTTGCGGTCGGTATAGGCCTTGGTAACGGACGTCAGGTTGTTCAGCGTGCGCGTCAACACCTTGTCGAAGGCCGTGGCCACTGCAGTTCCGGTGTCGCCCCATGCGCCGCCGCCGTCTGCCGCCGCGCTCGATAGGTTCGCGCTGGAACCGTCCCAGATTCCCACCTGGAACACAGCGGCACCAGCGCCCGAGTCCATGTCGGTGCCGTCGACACGCACCTCAATCGGGATGCATCCTGCCGGCAGAACTCCGATCTGGCCGATCGTGTTCAGGGCCAGGTCTCCAGTCGCCATGGACAGGGTGAAGCGGGTTGCCAGGACTTCCGATCCGGCCGGAGTCGGAACCGGGCGCCGCCCGGTGATGTAGTCGTTGCTGTTGGTGAATGCCATGTCTCAAGTCCTCTCGA
>CAYTTD010000103.1:0-6455 GCA_964440595.1 uncultured Gaiellales bacterium | reverse complement strand
GCCTGATGACATCAGACGGGTGAACTAGTCATATTCAAACGTCGCGTGATGGAACCAGACTGGTGAAGGCAACCAGGGCGATGCCACCGATGACCAGGTGCACAATGCTGCCGTAAGTGTTTATATTTCCGAACACCCCAAGTGGATCGATGTTGCCGCCCGAAACGATGCCCCAGATTCCGAGTATGGAGAAACCGACGCCAAAGACTGGCAAGACGATTCTCAGTAGATCCTGTCGGACCATGCTCGCGTACAGGAATACCACCGCACTGACCATCAGGAGCGCTGAGTGCCCCAGATTGAAGTCAATGCCAGCGATCGCACCTGTCTTGTCCATGGAGGTTGAGGCACTTAGCGCAATGATGCCAACTGCACCGGTTGCTCCGCCGAGCAGTCTGGTGATCCTGGCAGCGGATTCTGATTTGTTTGTTTTTGTCATGCTATTCATATGATTGTTACCTTTCGGTTGTGACCAGCAATAAGACCAGAAGGAATATTGCGGGCCGGATGATGTTTTTTCTTATGAAAAAGTGACTGACAATGATTGAGTCAGTCACTGACACTCAAGTCAATTCCAGAGTGTCACTTGTCTTATACAACACTGACCGGTGATGTTCCTGCCAATCATCAAACCCATAGGCGCGATTTCGGCAGGACCAGCGCGAGCATCAATCCCCACTCACCCCCTCGATCGATATATTTGCCGCAAAGAGCAAACCCTCAACCAAAGGTTGATATTGCCACTTTTGGCGAATCGTCCGACATTCAGTTTGGAACAACTGATCGACCCAGAGCTGATCCGGATGATCACTAACACCCCAGCCGAATCGCAGGTGCCACCGCGACGTTGCCGGATTTATGAGTGACAGGAGGTCTGCCTGGTTCAAGAGTTTGTTCCGACAGCCATCTTCTCTGGTCAACAAAGATCGAGAGGAACAAAGAGGAAACAGACAAAAGCGGGCTCCAGCTCGCCGCCACTTTTGTGGCCGACGACGCTGGAGCCCGCGTGACTTTAAAAGCGACTCCGCGCGACGTTACGCAGCAGCCTCCAACTCAGCGGCGTCATCCTCACTATCGATTATCGTCGGCTGTATCCAGGCAAGGCATGCCCACGGCAGAAACGTAAACGTAACCAACCAAAATACAAACATATCGACGGCATTTGAACTTACAGCAGATCTGTCAGCCGCTATCAATGTCCCGATGAACATCAATGGCATGCCAACAAAGAACGCATAACGATAGGCCCGCAGCATCAGGTTCCGCTGAATGTCGTCGAGCTTGTTTTCTGCCAAGCCAGGAGCCCCACTTAAGAGACCAATAACCGATCCGAGAGGAAACACAACAAGTAGCGTCCAGGGAAATTTCCCTGAAACCGAATCGTAGAGGGCAACTCCCAGTAACCCAACCATTGCGAATGCGATCGCAGCGCGTCGAACAGAGACCGGGTATTGCAGAAGCCGTTCAACTGTTGATGTGAAATTCATTTTGTGCTCCTTTGATGATTATGCGCGTAAAACGCCGCGGACAGTGGCGTAAATGGTGACCGAGAAAAAATTGCCTCAATCGGCACCTCAAACAACTCGCTCAACCGAAATGCCAGATCAAGGCTGGGCTGGTAATCGCCCCGCTCGAGGTAACCAATCGTCTGATAGTTGACACTGATTGCCTCCGCGAGATCTTGACGACTCAACCCGCGTTCGACCCTCAAAACCTTTATTCGATTGTGGATTTGTTGCGGTTTGTCTCTTGCCATATACCAAATGTTGCATTACTACAACAATCTGTCAAGGCCGGTGCACAAACTGATTGTTTCCAGCAAGCAACATATTTCACCCAACCAATTGTGCCAGAACAGTGCCAGGACATACTTAAGATGACTTGAAGTAGCGCACCAATTGCTTTGATGACTTACCTCTGATGATCTTGACCACTGCACGGATTCGTTTGTTTCTGCCAACCGTGTCTGGTCTTTCCCAGTAGTAATAACTACACTGTTCATCGCCAGCACTATCCACGAATTCGGCATCCTTCATGAAACCGACACGCTTCTTTCCTCTGTAGAGACTTATCGTCGATACAATCCGAATGTTACCGTTGGCTGTGTAACAGTAAGACAGGTGAGAATATCCTTCTTTCCTTGTTGCGTTCCATGGCGCAGCGGTAAATCCATGCCATTCAGGTACTGTGAATGACCAAACAGGCGACCTCGCCTTTTCGTAATCACCATTCTCCGTTTCGACTTGCCAAAAAACTTGGCCAGACGGAACAATCTTTTTCGAGACGAAGGAAGTTGGATTGCCATCAAGCAGTTCGAAGTGAATAGACGAGTCGACGAGCCTTCCACCATCCGGCTCGGTAGCCGGAGAGACACCCGCAGAAAGCAGGTAGCTCACTTCCCCGTCAGGCCGAATCCACGAAAATTGCGGTGCCAGTACCCCGTCCTCGTTTACCAGCACACTCGTACCGTCAAGTGGAGCGATGAGTGTGGGCGCAGCTTGAACCACCTCAGAAAAAAGTATGCCTAGTGACGCCAGCACAGACAAAAGTGTGCACATACTTCGCATAACCAGAGCCTACCAGCCATTCAATGACAGAAAATCCAGTTGAGCCCTTCTACTAGCCTCTTGATATACTAAATGGCGCACATATTCATCACAGGACACATGCGGCAAGATGCCGCGGACTATTTTTGAAGGGAATCAAGAATGCACCTCTCTACTCCTCCTTTAAGCAAGCTCCCTGCGCCAAGCTTCGACCCGGTTGCGGAGTGGAGCAATCGGCCGATCGCAGTCGCCGTAGATTCGATCGGCCGAAATTTGGCTGCCCGGTCGGTTGGTGTTGCTCCAATCAATGGGCAGCTATTCACGCGGTTCTCAACATGGAATGATGCAACAGACGGACTTCGGGAGTTGAAACTTACGAGTGGCGCCCCGATGGCCGCGCTACTATACGGCGGTGACGGCGCATACTACCTTACGGGTCTCAAGTACCGAGATAATGGGGACGCTGTCGTCGAATCGACCACGTTGCACTCTGATCGGCCATACATAGGAGCCGACAGCATCCAAAGAGTGCGCATGGATGTCGCGGCTGTGATGGGATACGCGTCGTTCGCTACGAGTTCAGCGTACAAAGCTCCCGCGCCGATCACTTTGGCTGTGGGGTTTCTTTCTCCCGATGAACGCGCACTCGTCGGATAGCAACTGGAGCGAGCTATCACGCGAGCTTCATCGATTTCAACGGCCAAAAAGATGGTTTGCGTTACGTTCGACTTGCAGGAACTTTAAGCGTGTAATACCCCTGAGGATCAACGCTCACCGAACCAACAATCCTTCCGTCGGAACATGAAGGAAAACTTTTCCAGTAGTTCGGATACAACCAATACCCCACGAACTTCTTACGATAATCCAGCGCCGGATTCATGAATCTGTGTTGTTGCGGGGTCGTGCAGGAAGCGCTCGTATATCCGGCCACACCCGTCCTGGCAATGTTGAACAACGACGGTGATGCTGTGACGGATGTTCCTGGATTTCGTTTGAAGTACAGCGACCCGATGCGTGTCTCCTTGTTGGTGACATGATCAATTGCCCAGAATCCCCACCAGGCGCCATCCTGCGTGTCAGTTAGGCGCCACGCACGCAACCACGTTGTTTGTCCCGGCTTGATTGGGTACGGAACGCTACACGTGTATGTTGAGGTTCCGCTTTTCTCGCAATTGCCGGTCGCGCCGGCAGCCACCCAAGACGTAACGAACGCATGAGTATCCGTTGCGCCACGCACTATTCCAACCCGTGGCGACGCATTCATTTGTCGAGTGCCGCCCGCCCCTGAAAGAACCATTTCGATCGCACTGTACGTAGGCATTGAGCCAGGAATGAATACCTGATCGACGTTTGAACCTGTGAGGCCTGTCTGGTCAACCATGTTCCAATCTATGCCACCACCCATATTAGTTGGCGCCCCTGCAATCTGATTGACTGTCGCCTTTGTTGAGCGAGATGTTTGAGTGTCAACGCGAGGCGGCGGCAACTTTGCACCCGAAAGAACACCTTCAGCGAACTCTCTGGTGCCCGGCTGCGCTTTGGTTGCTGGAAGAGGCATACTCTTCAATGTGCCGCTATACCAACGATTCCTAACCGACTCGGGCATAGCCACACCCACTGCTTCCGCGCCAGATCTTGATGAAACTATCGGCAATCGGGTGATCGATTTTGCCCCCTTTGCACCCTGGCGGGGGGCCGAATCATTATTTTTCGACACGAATCCGCCAATAGACGCAAGCACGATGCCTACGACCATTACCACCAATCCAATTCCAAATCGGCGCATCGCCTGCCCTTTCCTCCGAAAACAATCTTTCCCTGACTCGCCGAATACCCCTCGGTGCGGTAGTCAACCAAAATTTGCCCGTTAAAAATTGTTCTCATACACTTGCATACCAAAAATATCGCGTCATTGAGTGGGGGCTATTGCCAATTCGGCAGATTTGACACTGCGCTAACGTCAGGCGCAACACCCCAGTCAATTAAATTTCATTTGCAGGGGAAAGAGTTGAGCTGGACGGGATCGAACCGACGTTGAATAGAGGCCAATCCGTCACCGCCCACTGGAAGACTCCGGAATAGCCTGGCCACATACTCCGGATTAGTCGATATAATGACTTCGGAATGGACGAACCTGAATTCATCCCACGCCATGCAGCCGACGAGGTCATGGAAGCGCTGGCCGAGGCTCGTATAGTGGCGATTCTCGGACCTCGCCAGGCGGGCAAGAGCACGCTTGCTCGCTCACTGGTGAAACAGGGATTGCGCGCCAGTTTCAACACAATGGATAATGACGATACACGCGAGGCAGCACAATTCGACCCACAGGGCTATCTTGCATCATTGCCATCACTGGCGATCATCGATGAGATCCAGCGCGCCCCAGAACTACTCCTTGCCTTAAAGGCGCGAGTCGATGCAGATCCAAGGCCCGGACAGTTCCTGCTGACCGGGTCAGCAAATCTCACCACACTTCACGCCGTGCGCGATGCCCTGCCTGGGCGGATCGATTACGTCGATCTGTGGCCACTCTCGCAAGGCGAAATCAACCGAACGCGTGAGCATTTCATCGACGATGCTTTCAACAACACGGTCCCGATGCTCCGCAACTGCCCAATCGGCCGAGGTCCATTCGTTGAACGCGTCGTCGCTGGCGGGTTTCCCGCAGCTTTTGTGCGCACGCAGCGGGGACGCGGCCGATATTTCGAGGGTTACGTCCGCTCCCTCTTCGGTCGCAATCTTCAAGACATCACCTCAGCGGATCCACGTACCACCGAGTCCCTGCTGCGTCTGGCTGCTGCTCGGACGAGTTCCCTCGCAAACTTTGCCGAATGGGGAAGATCCATCGGAGTCAGCGAGAAAACTGTGGCCGCGCATCTCGACATACTGGAGCAACTGCTGCTTGTTCGTCGTCACCGACCCTGGCTCTCCAACCTTGGAAAGCGGCTCGTGAAGTCTCCGCGCATATTCGTGTGCGATACAGGGCTTGCGTGTCACCTCTGCGGATACGACGCGCAGCGGCTGATCAGCGATGGCACCGCTGCAGGCCCGATGTTCGAATCGTTCGTTACAATGGAACTTGTGCGTCAGGCGACGTGGGCAACTACTCGTGTTCAGGTACTTCACTACCGAGATAAGGACAAGCGAGAAATCGACATCATTCTGGAACGCGGAGACGGAACAATCGTTGCCGTGGAAGTCAAAACGAGCGCCACCGCTCGGCTTGCTGATTTTCGCCCTCTTGCACGCTTGCGCGATCTGCTCGGCGACCGGTTTGCCTGCGGCGTCGTTGTCAACACGGGCCCTGAGACGCTCCCCTTCGGCGACCGGCTGTGGGCCATGCCACTCATGGGCCTGTGGACATCACCGGAAACACCGTGATCAATACGAATCATAAATCGGGGAAAGCCTGAAAAAAACAGGTTATGCGATTGGAGCTGGACGGGATCGAACCGACGACCTCATGCTTTCAAACAGAACGCCAGCCAAGGCGAGGGGTTCCCCATATAGCGGGGGCAGGATTCGAGATCCGAGCAAAGCGAGAGCGATATCTGAGCTTGCTCAAGGATCGCCGAGCGAGCGAGGTGACCGGATCCTGACCCGCGGTGTTCATTGGAGGGGATGGCGAACCTGTTCGATCTATCCCCTCCAATGAACACCACATCGCAGCGCAGCTGCGATAGCTATAAATTGAAAACGCCCCGCGAAACGGGGCGTTTTCAATTTATAGCGGGGGCAGGATTCGAACCTACGACCTTCGGGTTATGAGCCCGACGAGCTACCAGACTGCTCCACCCCGCGACAAAGCTGGGGCGGAAGTATACGACCGATCCCCGACAGGGTCAATGTAACCTTCCACCTGCAAGAAAGCCCGCAACAGCGGGCTCTCCTGACTAATTGGTCCCGAGA
>CAYTTD010000102.1:0-6458 GCA_964440595.1 uncultured Gaiellales bacterium | reverse complement strand
AACCGTGGCGACGGTCGACCTTTCCCGCTATGCAGGCAAGTGGTATGAGCTCGCGCGGCTACCAGTGCGATTTCAAGACAAGCGCAGCGTCTCGACTGCCGAGTACTCACTCAACCCTGACGGTACGGTGAAGGTTGTCAACACCGCTTACATTGGCGACAAGACCGACGCAAGAATTGTTGGCAAGGCGCGGTCAGTCAACCCGGGTGAAAACTCCCGCCTTCGAGTTGGGTTTGGCGGACTCCTTCGATTCATTCCAACTCCTAAGCAGGGCAACTACTGGATAGTAGACCTCAAAAGCGATTATTCAATGGCACTTGTTGGCACTCCCGACAGGCGCTTCCTGTGGCTGCTCGCGCGCGACAAGGATGCATGGGGATCACCCGATGCCAAGCGCTACGTTGAGCGCGCCTCGTCGCTCGGTTTTGACACCTCGCGCCTGCAGGTTGCTGATTGGGCCACGCGCCTGATCAGGCAGCAGAGCCCGGCACAGGAGAGCTGACCGCGCGGCTGGCGCACGCAAAACGCATGGCCTTGCATGCCCCCCAGTTGGAAAATGACGGCCGATGCATCGGGCAAACGAGCGAATAATTCTTCTTTCAACACCTATCATTTTCGCGGACCACATCCCTAAAAAAGGATACGCAAATGATTACCTCCCAAGAAGTTGGCACAATCCCTGGTTTTAAGCAGTCGTACGTGCCTGTTGCCCGAAAAGCATCAAATGAAGCCGGGCGCTACCCCCTGGTAGACGACATCCATGTTCGACTTCGATTTGATCAGAAGAGATGGGCGAAAGACAATGACCTTTTCTTCACCGTAAATGACAGCTCAATAGAAGCTGGACACAAAAACGGGAGCAAGCTGGTCGGCCGCGCCTTCAGTCAGGGAAAATGGGCTGCCGACTATGTCCCAAATGCATTTGACGCAGCATTGAAGAATGCAGCCGAAGCAGCTGTAAAGCTTACGGATGACTGGAAGCTGGTACCTGGCCGAACGTACACGTTGCCGCAATATGTAGCCAGGTCGAATTTTGACCAGTTCATTTATCCGAACGACACCCAGGCCACCGTGTTCAGTGGACCAGACATGAGGAACATCAAAGACCACGAGTTCAACATGGTGGTTGCGCAACCCGGAGACAAAAAGGACGTAATCATCTCAGGTGACCTGAGAAACCTCGACAGCTATCCCGACGAAGTTGCAAACGCAGTTCGAAGCGCGCTCGAGTTCACAAAAGTTCTTGACAAATGAGAAGCCGGTTCGCCGCGGGTTGATGCTGAAGCAAACAACGGCGATTGCGGGACACTACGACGGAACACAACGAGATCAACACAGCCGAAAAACGGCGCGGGCAGGCACTGCAAATCCGCAAGGTTAACCACCTTAAGGTTTCTCTCGGCAATGCCGATGAAAAATGAAGATGAATTCGCTTCATTTTATGTTGGGGTTTAAGCGTGGCGCAGGCGCAATTATGCAGCAAACCGGGCTGTTATTGTTCGCTGCCGGAATGCAAATCGCAATGGCGCACCCCAACAGCGCCCAGGCTGGGGATGCTGGCACGCTGGATACGTCGTGGGGCGGCGATGGCACAATCAGTGTGACTCAACCAAAATTCACAACACAGACGGCCCGATTATCAGTTGCCCACGCAGATGGAACCATTAGCACCCTCAACCCCATAGTGGCTGGAGGTGTTATTGAGTTCGAACTCACCAGACTGAATGCCCAAGGCGAAGTCGACACATCATTCGGCACGCAAGGCACACTCAATGTAAATACCGGCATTGCCGCCACCACTGGCGGACAGGGAAACATTATTGAATACGCAGCATTTGACGCCGTCGAATACGGAAATGACATTGTGATTTTTGGCGCCTACAACACAACTCCTGGCTCCAACAACCTAAACAACTTTTCTTTTTTGCGCGTGAGCAAAGACGGTGTACTTGATACAACATTCAGTGGCGACGGCGTGCTTTTGTCATCAGCCGGAGCAACGAGTATCGGTTATCCGAGACCTAGGTTTGGGGTTGCCGACAATGGCAGCCTCGTCGCGGCGTATCAGGCGGGCAGCAACACCGTTTTACATAGGGTCACGCCGACCGGTGTTCTCGACACCACTTTCGACAGCGACGGCAAAGTAACTCGAGCCCTTGGCTTCAATGCACTGTGCAGTATCGATGTTCAGAGCGACGGCAAGGTTGTAGCCGCTGGTAAAACCAGCAGTGACGAGGGGGCCGTGGCGCGTTTAACAACTGCTGGTGCACTTGACGCCACCTTTGATGGGGATGGCAAGCGAACTCTGCCCGGAACATACCAGGCTGGCCTTTTGTTGCCCCTAAGCAGTGGAAATATAATGGTTGCCGGCACATCAACCGACTTCCACAGCACGGTATTGACCCGCTTTACGGCAGCTGGCGCTCTTGACGCGACATTCGGCAGCGGCGGCACGTTGTCTTTTGAGATGAGCGAGCTGACTACCTACAATGGAGACGAGTGGCCGCAAATGATTGCCGAAGACTCCGGCTCCAACCTTGTGGTATCGGCGGCTCTCTATGCCAACGATAACGGGTATTTTTCAACCGGTTGGAGCACCGCAAAGGTGACATCGGGAGGTTCAGTAATTACGTCGTGGGGAACGAACGGACACGCAGATGTCGCTGAAGAATTCAGCGTTCCGTGGATGTCTTCCATGGCCGTGCTAAGCGACGGATCCGTGTCACTAAGCAGCACCACCTCGAACACATTAATGGGATTGAAGCATCTATCTAATGGAGCAATCGACACCACATTTGGTGAGAGCGGCCTAGCTGTGTTGCCAACAACCCGCGTTGCAGACGAAGGGCAATACACAGAGAAACTGAATGTAATGGAAAACGGAAACGTCTATGTGGTAGGTAGCATCAACACGGGGCCTGTGACCAAATATGATGCGTTCGTCACCAAATATAAAGCTGACGGTTCACTCGATAGCGATTTCGGCAGTAACGGTACGCTGATTCAGGGTTATGGCCCGTTTTCGGTTGAGTCACTTGAGTCAATTACCGAACTTGACGATGGCACGCTGTTCGCAATCGGCTCAAAGTCTAACCAGCTTTCAACATTTCGCTTCTTTGCTAACGGCACACCAATCGCATCACATGGCACGGGTGGAGTACAAGTTCTTTCCACCTGGTTTAGCTCATATACACCTCTGGCTGTTTTGCCCGACCGATCGGTGATTGCGGCTGACACCTCGACAAATGCGGAGCTCGGGGGGCACATCGTTGTCACCCGGTACACCCCATCGGGCACGCCCGACCCTGCGTTTGGCGACAACGGCACAGCGCTGATTGATTACGACCTTGCCAACACTTACGGATCGCTGTATTTATCTAACCCAATCCCTCTGGAGTCTGGCAAAATTTTACTGGGAGGCACGCTTGATTACTCGACCCCGTTGTTGATTCGACTTAATGAAGACGGCACGCTTGATACCACCTTTGGCACCGCGGGTCGGGCCACACCTATTGACCCGATTGCGAACGGACATACTCAGTCGTACGGGCTCAAAATGTTCGCTCAATCTACGGGTCGTATCCTGATGTCACTTTTTGTCAGTTGTGATTGCGGAAGCGAAGATATAAGGATTTATGGCATCGACGCAGGTGGTGAACTTGACTCCACGTACGGAACCAACGGTTTTTTCAATTTGCCGACAGGCACATTCGATGCTTACTATGGACTTTGGGGCGTATTACAAAGAGATGACAGCCTTTTCGTCGCAGCTTCGAGCAGCAACTCATTAGGGCACGTACTGCCTTCTGGTGAAATGGACCAGCAATTTGGTACAAATGGTGTTATCAGCGTAGTCTTTCCGGGGTCAACGAACGCGTGGGCCGGGAGGGCGTATTCGGGCCTAAACGGCACCATATTGGTATCGGGGCAAGATGACAATGGCACTATCATCGCGCGTTATCACTCTGACACGTCGGGCCCGATTGCACCGACGGGTGTGACAGTGAACAACGGTGAACCAACTGACTCGAGCAATTGGTCAAACGAATCAACTTTGTCTGCAGTTCTTGAAGGTGCAGGCGACCTTCTTTCAGGCGTTGCCGGATTCTCGTACGTGTTTGACAATTCCCCAACCACTGACCCGGGAATGGTGAAGAATGCAAACGCAGGCGACCCGATAATAAGTGATGCGTTGGCGGACGGCGACAACCACTACCTTCATGTTCGAACTGTTGACAACGACGACAACTGGAGCGACGTCGTTCACTTTGGTCCACTAAAAGTTGATGCAACTGAACCAACTGGATCAGGAGCAAGCGAGGCCGCATCAGACGGCCAAACAGTCACAGTGACACTCGAAGGCGATGACGCTACAAGTGGTTTACACGCGCAACCATATTCACTGAACGGCAGCCCATGGCAATCCAGTCGCACGTTTGTTGTGTCCCGTAGCGAAGTTTTCGAAGAACCGGCAAACGCTCGATCGCTCAAAGCTGGTGAAGTGTCAGCTACCGAATTGACTGCGCGAGTTCGCGACGTAGCGGGCAATGTGAGGTCGTTTCAAATAACAGTTGAGTTTGCTGATGTAGATGATAGTGATGGCTCTGATTCGGGCGTTGACACTGATGACACAAGCAGCTCACCCACGCCAGATAATTCGCCAACCATAGTTCCGCTGAGCTCTGACAACACCGACTCTCAAAAACCTACTATTGTTCCCTTGTTCGAGACGGCTGGTGTCGTGTACGTAGGCTCCGCAACCAAAACACTTGAATTCAGAATTGGCGACTCAGAATCGGGCGTCGTTCGGGTGTCTTCGAGGTTCAATTCATCTGATGCACAAATTAGCTCAAACGGCATTCTCAACGCCACAACACTGAATCCCGGCCGCGGCATACTCAGCATTTCTGCAACCGACGGCGCAGGCAACGAGCGAACTTACAGGGTTTTGCTAATTGTTGATCGTCAACCGCCGAGATTTAAACTCCCTCACAATCGACATATCCTGGGAAGCAACTTTCGGGCTAGCGTCATAGACGTTGGAACTTCAGGAGTCGCAAGCAAGCCGCGGCTACAAAAACGACTTGCATTCGGTCGCAATGTCGTGAAATTTACTGCGCGTGACAAAGCCGGCAATCGCGCGACCAGACAAATCGTGGTAACTCGCCACATCTCATTTGCAGATCCGCACCTAAATAGAGGGGCACAAGCACAACTAGGCTTCTCAGCATCTACTGGCGCGATTCAGGAGGCATTCAGATTTCAGGGCTATGTGTTCCCCTGGTACACCCACTCGATCCAACCACAGTCTGCTCTGGTAAAAGAAGCCCAGCAACGCCTTCAAAAAATGGGGTACTTGCCACGAAACTACATTAACGGCATTCAAGATATCTCAACGATACGCGCCGTTCAGATGTAACAGAGAGATCGCAGCATTCCAGCGCTCGGCACAATTGGCCCACAGACGCAAGAGCAACTGGACAAAGATTTGGTAAACGGAAAACTTTGATCGAGGGTTAATGGCCAACCCCTCCAAAAGGTGCGGCAAATCTTCCGTAGCTTGCCATTGGCAGCGTCTATTGTCGCTTCAGCTTTACCAAAAACTCCTTGGCTACCTTGAGTTACGATGCGCCAGAAGTATGTGGCGCCGCGCGACAATGGCGCCCCCGGGGTGCGCAAGATGCTCGATAAGCACAGTTAGCAATACTTAATTGCTTAATGCGTGCGCGCGCACCGTAACCGTCGCAACGTGCTCAACCTTGGGCACATTTGCGCCGTCGGTCATATCAACGGCATACGCTCTTGGCGCCAGATCTCGCCACATAACACTTAGCGAATGATCACTTTCTCGCACCTGAGCCAATCCGGCCTGGATATCATTGCCCTCAAGGTAGACAAGAGCGACATCGCCATGATTTGGCGTAGCTTGGATACATACCGTTGTAACCCCAAAGCCGCACTGCCTGCGCCACTCACACCACTCATCGCTGCCACCGTTATACGCAGCAGTGATCTCGTCGCGAAACACTGCAGTTGCGCCCGATTTCAATGGCACGGCCATAGCCCACACCTCGCCCGACCCAATGGTCCACGCGGGGTCGCTCCAGTCAACAACTACCTCGACGCGCGGGGGATTTGCAGTGGCCGAAATATCAAGGCCATGGACTGAGCGAATGAACTCGCGAAATGCGACGTCATAAGGATCCGCGCTCGCACCAAAGTGTTGCATCAGGTTGTCTAAAGTTGTATCTAGATCCCAACACACAAGACCATAAGATCCACTTGGCGTCGATTGAATGAATTGCCGCACCGCGATGACACCGGCTGCTTCACGAGTTCTAGTGAAGTCGGCATTTTCGTCGCCCTTGATCTTCGACCACTTGTCGCGAAGTGCGACTTCCTGATCGTTCAAAATTGGCATGCTCAGTAAAACTCGGTTCATGATGCGCCTCGCAATT
>CAYTTD010000101.1:0-6480 GCA_964440595.1 uncultured Gaiellales bacterium | reverse complement strand
GCTACAACCTGGACGAGGGCTATCTCTGAGTCGCGCAGATTCAGACTAAGCACGCGCCAATTGGAGCATCCAATGATCCCACCGGGTTGAACAACCATTGGGTTGGCAACGTTACAAAGTATTTGACCGAGATGGGTGGAAATCCCGAACAGCTGATGACGGGGCCTGCAATTGCTTCAATGGTTGAAGAAGACGCTGCATCCAGGTAGACGAAATCTTTGGACCTGCCCTTTACCGGACATGCCGCAGGGGCGTCAAGGCCACAAGCACCAGGGTGCACGCATCAGGTGAGCATCTTTTTCAGATGACTTGGTCGATGTCTTCAATGTTGAATCTTGCACAATTTAACTTGTTGCCGAGACTTACCTCGTTGATCAGCGGCGGCGGTGATGGTCCTGGTGCCAGCCTCGACGCGCCCACATGGTTGACTGAGATGCTGAAGAAGTCTGTAGACGAGGCATCAAAGGATGCTCGCTCGTTTGCACGGAGCCACGCCATCGGTGAGAGGCAGTTGATTACCTCATGGGCTTTGATGCGTATGAAGTGGCCACCTGGATCAGATGCCGAGCAGGCTGAGCTAAAACGAATGCACGAAGTTGCTGCGACCAGGACCCCTGCGGGGATAGCGGCAGCACAGTGGTGGTCAAAAAACGGTATGACCGAGGCCTGGGAGACCTACATCAAGCAGTACGAAAAACGGGTTGGACCAAAGCAGGCCAAGATTGGTCAGAAGCTTTTGGAAGACACCTTGATGCAGGTTCACCATATTACTCAAGTTGCGAAATCAGCGTCAGCGCGTACGCGCCCATATGATGTTGACCCCTCACTTGGTCCCGTCATTGATAAGCCGGGAAAGAGTCCTTCATACCCATCCGGGCACACATCCGCAGCAGTTGCAGCAGCGCTTGTCCTCGCCCATCTCATGCCTGACCGCAAAGACGAGTTCTGGAACCTCGCGGTTCAGGGAAGCTACGCGCGGATATATGGCGGTGTTCACTTTCCATCCGACGTCGAGGCAGGCGCCAAACTGGCTGCCACAATTGCCCTTTACAATGTCAGGACCTCGTCAGCCCGACAGGCAGCCGGAACCGCCAAAGCTGCATAGGCGGACTTAACCTTCGAGCTCCAGTCGCTCGAGCAGGAACAACATTTCGGATTGAAGCTTGCTTTCTGTCTGCTTTTTGTCTGTCTCAAGTATCCACTGCCTTGCAGATCTGGTTCCTGATGCCAACAACCTCACGTGGTTGCCGGATACGTCAACAAACGTTGTTGCCAGCGAAATGTCATCTCCCTTTGCATCCCCACATATGCTTTCGGCATGTGTTGAACCTCTGGTTTCGTGGTGCATCATTAAAGTAGCCCTCCCCATGGCTTTGCTGAGATCTTCAGCCATTATTCGTCCCTGACGTTTGTTCGAATCAACCGTCTGAAGTCATGTTAGCCCTATTTTGGTGGCCGCCTGGCTCGTAGTCACTACCAGTTTTTGCGCGATTGCAATGGAGAAGCAGACCTTCTGGTGGCAGCATCGATGTCACGCTTCAGTAATTCATCATTTCGCCGCAGTCGTCTCAGCAACCGTTGCCAGGCTTCATTTTCCTCGTGTTCATAGTCACGGTTTGGTGCGTCATAAAGTGATCTGAGGTAATCGAACCACGCAGATCTCTTTCTGCGCGAATGTGCCTCAATTGCCGATTGATGTTTAGGTGAGGTCGTTGTGTCGTACACTGTCATGACTGGGTTTATTTTACACCCTGGCATGGATAACACCCGGCCAACAGTGGCATAATCCGGATAATCGTTCTGAAAGGTAGTTGTTGTGGGAAAAACTTTGATCATTGCCGAGAAGCCATCTGTTGGGCGCGATCTGGCTGACGTTCTTCCTGGCACTTTCAAAAAGCACGACAACTTTCTGGAGTCAGACGAGTGGGTGATTACATGGGCTGTTGGTCACCTTGTCGAGTTGGCCGAGCCAGACGACTACGATGAGAAATTGAAGAAGTGGAGAAAGGCCGATCTCCCGATCATTCCTGGGCAAAAGGGAATCGAAGGGTTCAAGTTGCGGCCACGGGATGGAGACTCAGGCAAGCAGTTAAAAGCAATCCACCGCCTTGCCGCGCGGGATGATGTTGATCGCGTCATCAACGCATGCGACGCCGGACGTGAGGGCGAGTTGATTTTTGCCTACACAATGGATCTTGCGCCAGTAAAAAAGCCTGTTGACCGTCTCTGGATCAGCTCGATGACCAAGAAGGCAATCACGGAAGGCTTCGAGAACCTGCGCCCCGGTGAGGAAATGCAGAATCTGGAAGCATCTGCGCGATCCCGCAGTGAGGCTGATTGGCTGGTCGGTATGAACGCGACCCGGGCGGCGACGATAAAGGCGCGTTCGGCATTTGGCGGTGTTGTATCTCTCGGGCGGGTCCAGACACCGACACTTGGAATCCTTGCTGCCAGAGAGCGCGCAATCAAGGCTTTCGAGCCTGAGACGTATTTCTTGCTAACAGCTCATATTGAGCTGGCTGACAAATCTGGAAGGAAGTACGACGGCCTTTGGTTCGACCCAACCAAGCCAGCTAATGACAAACGCGCGACCTGGCTGTCGACAAGCGACTCGGCAAAAGAAAAAATTGATCTCATCAAGGGCAATGATGGCGTAATTGAGTCCTTGGATATCAAGAAGCAGAACGAGCGTGCGCCGTTGCTTTATGACCTGACCAGTCTTCAGCGCGAAGCCAACAGGAAATTCGGTTTCACAGCCAGAAGAACACTCGCCGCTGCCCAGTCACTTTACGAGCGGCATAAGGTTCTCACCTACCCGCGTACCAACAGTCGCTACCTCAGCACTGACATGGTTCCCGAATTGAAAACCAGGATGTCTCATCTTTCTTCAATTGGTGAGTACTCCGACTCTGTTGCATACGTGATGCAGCTGAACGAACTTCCACTTGAGCGGATCGTCAATGACGACAAAGTCGAAGATCACCACGCGATCATTCCAACTGAACAGACCCCCGACTTTTCAAAGTTCTCAGGTGATGATCAAAGGATCTACGACATGGTGGTTAGACGCTTCATTGCGGCGTTTCATCCCATTGCGAAGTGGGAGCTCACAACCATCATCAGCGAAATTGTCGGTGAGCGCTTCCGCACCAAGGGCCGGGTACTTGTGGTTCCGGGGTGGAAGGCGGTTTATGGCATTACAGGAACCCAGTCGAACGCACAGCAGGAAGATTCAGAGGCGCCGGCAGATGAGCGTGACGACCTCCAGCTTCCAAAGGTTGAGCAAAACGAAAAGATTACCTGTGCCGACGCTGAGTTTGAGGAAAAGCAGACTAAGCCTCCCGCCCGATATACGGAAGGCACGCTCCTCAGTGCAATGGAGACCGCAGGTAAGTTAGTGGACGATGAGGCAATGCGTGAGGCGATGAAGGAGAGCGGTCTCGGCACGCCGGCTACGAGAGCGCAGATCATCGAGTTGCTGGTAAACCGGCAATATATTCAGCGCGAGGGTAAAGACCTGAGGGTTACAACCAAGGGCATGAAGTTGATCGAGATACTCGATGGGCACCCGCTTACGTCACCTGAGCTTACCGGCGGCTGGGAGAAGCAACTGCGTGATATAGAGCATGGTACTTTCACCCACAGCAAGTTCCTGAAAGAAATTGTTGAATTTACCCAAGGGACTGTTGAGCAGATTCTTGAGATCGACGGAGACAAGCTCAAGATGCAGCGTGTCGTATTGGGCCCGTGCCCACGTTGTGCTGCCGCCGGACGTGAGGAGCTTATTCGCGAGAATGCAAGAGCTTACGGCTGCACGAGCTGGAAGAGCCGCGAAGAAACCGGTTGTGGCTTTGTTATCTGGCGCACTGTAGCTGGCCGGCAGATCATGCCGGAGGAGGCAAAGGAACTGCTTGAGGCCCGTGAGACGTCTCAGGAGCTGCAGGGATTCAGAAGCCGAGCTGGAAAGCCATTCCGGGCAAAGCTTCGGCTGAATGATGAAGACAAGGTTGAGTTTGTCTTCGCGGAGCCGAGGAAAGGCGCGCCAAGCAAGGGCAAAGAAGCAACCGGCGAGGGCGCAGACGGGGCGAAAAAGGCGACAAAAAAGAGCGCGTCCGCAAAGACTGCCGCTAAAAAGACAGGCGCGGCCAAGGCAAAACCAAAGGCCGGTTCCAAAGCCAAATCAGGCGAATCTGGCGCATCCGCTAAGAAAACACCTGCAAAAAAGGTCACTTCGAAGAAAAAAGAAGCTGAGAAGACAACAGCCTGACCGTCAATTCGGATCCTGAAATCTACCTCTGGTCAAAATTCGCATTTTGCTGGAAAATGGACTTAGGTCGGAGTTTGCACTCATCGACTCCTGAGACGGCCAGATTGCTGGGTCTTGTGGGTCACAGAGTGCCCAGAACGACGATAATAATCTCTACACCCGGATAATGTCATTGAGACCATTGTCAATCCAATGACCAATTAACTGGTACGAGGTCAATCGGATGCAGATTCAGCCGCCAATCAATACGGGACCCGCCGCAGGACTCGAGGGAGTCAATTTTCCCACGTCCAGTGGTGGCACAAGCCCGGGGGCTGGAGAGGGGTTCAGGGCTGACTGGAATGTTCGGATGAACATCTCGCACTCAAACGGTTTTGTTGGTGGTGCTGGTCGTGTGCTGATCCAGAATCAGTTGAATGAAGAAAGAACCGAACTCGTTCTTTTGCTTCCTGCTGCACTGACCGAGAAGCCTGGCAATCTGGAATTGGCGAGCGCAGTTGTTTGTTCCGCCAAACCCGGCACTCCAGCAACTCCAGGCCAGTCTCTTGCTTTCAGGAGCGAAGGTGCCAAGGTGGTAGTGACTATTCCGGTGCTTCACATGAATGATTGGGTTTACATCGACCTGACCTGGACGGGTAGCTTCACGCCCGAGGCTCTGAACTTTCCAAACGCCAGAATTCCAATCGGCGATTTTCATCCGCAGGTTGCAGTAAACATTTTGCAGCCTGACGGCAGAAGCGGATTGGCGCCCGTAAATGCACGATATGACGTTGAGCTGGGTTCAGATCCGGGGGCCAGGGTTCAATTCGAAGATCCTGCGGCAGCACTCCCCGCTACCAGGCCGTCAGAAGATGGCACGATGACAATGCATGATTTCAAGAGCTATGGGTCTTCCTCAATCAAGGCAGTGTTGCTGCCCCCTGGAACGATCAACGAATCTGCTGGTGGGTCATCAGTTACCACTTCAGGGGTAGCTGAATTTGGCACTTCGGGCAATCAATTCAGTTAGATTACTCCTTTCCCGGTACAAGAAGTCTGCGCAGTGGCGCGGAAAACCCAGATTCAAGGAGTAAGCACGTGGGCGGTAGAACAGTCACCGAGCAGAAGCCACTTCGGTACGTGCCATCAGAGATTGAGCCAAAGTGGATGAACGCGTGGCTTGATGCTGGGGTTTTCTCAGCAGTGGTAGATGATGCACGTGAGCCCTACACAATCATGATGCCTCCTCCAAATGTCACCGGTGTGCTTCACATGGGACATGCTCTAAATGGAGCCATCCAGGATTCCCTCATCCGGTGGAAGAGGATGCAGGGGTACAACACGTTGTGGCTGCCCGGCACAGACCACGCCGGCATAGCAACACAGGCCGTGGTCGAAAAAACACTGAGGGCTGAGGGTGTAAGCCGACACGATCTGGGGCGCAGTGCATTCCTTGAGAAGGTCTGGGAGTGGAAGCGGCAATACGGCGAGACTATTGTTGAACAGTTCAAGGGGCTTGGATGCTCATGTGATTATGGTCGTGAGCGCTTTACGATGGATGAAGGCTACGCTGATGCCGTTCTCGAAGCATTTGTGCGGTTGTATTCGAAGGGTTATATCTACCGTGATAACTACCTGATCAACTGGGATGCTGGTTCAATGAGCGCGATCAGTGACCTGGAAGTGCGACAGATCAGCGTTACCGATGAGATGGTCGAGGTCGACTACCATTTGGAGGACGGAAGCGGTTTTCTGACTGTCGCAACTGTTCGGCCCGAGACCATTGTTGCGGATACAGCGGTAGCCGTTCATCCTGAAGATGATAGGTACAAGCACCTCGTTGGACTGAATGTTCGAGTGCCTCTGACTGATCGCGTGGTTCCAATCATTGCCGACGAACATGTTGATCGTGAGTTCGGTACCGGAGCTCTCAAAATAACACCAGGGCATGATCCAAACGACTTCGAGATTGGTCGCAAGCATGGTCTGCCTGAGCTCACGGCAATTGGTTTCGATCGAAAGATGACTGAACTTGCGGGTGAATTTGCCGGCATGCATGCCGATGAGGCGCGCAAGAAGATGGTCGGGGCCCTCGATGCACTTGGATTGCTCAGAAGCAGGGAGCCATACACCCATATGGTGCCTCACTCTGACCGAACAGGAGAACGGATCGAGCCTCTTATATCTCTGCAGTGGTTCTGTGATATGTCCAGGCTTGCAGGGCCGGCAATAGA
>CAYTTD010000100.1:0-6507 GCA_964440595.1 uncultured Gaiellales bacterium | reverse complement strand
CTCAGACACTGCACCATGAATAGCGAGTTCACTTGCGTCTACACCCACTGCGGCCTGCTTCATCTCGTTCAGGTACGTGATGAATCCGCCAACAAACCAGGATGAGCTGCCAGGAACCTCAGTAATTATCGAACCCAGCATGCCGCCAGTGCAGCTCTCACACACAACCAGCTTCGCATCTCGCAAAGAGAGTTCGTCACCTACGATCTGGGCAACATTACGCTCATCATCCACGGCAAAGACGTACTGAAGAAACGTATCATGCACGCTATCGATCAGTTCATCAATCGCAGAAGAATCCAGCCCTCGCACTGATAGCTCGATCTCGGAGTCCCGAGCGCAGATCGTGACGGTACGCTCCTCGCTGTCTACGTGCCCAAGTTCCGCAAGATGTGCGCCAACATGAGACTCGGGTACGCCCCAGAGCCGCAGCAGGCGCTCGTGGACTCTCGTCGCATTCGGCGCACCGCCTGCTCCATCGCTCTCAGGAAAAAGATGATCTTTAGCCCCTGCCCACCCTGCCGCACACTCCGAGGGTGGCCCTGGCAATACGACCCAGGTAACACCATCATCAGCCTTCAAAACGTACCCAGGTGCAGTACCTGCGGGCTTCATGAACTCCGCGCCCTGGGGCAGCAGTGCCTGCTTGCGATTTCCGGCAGCAACAAGATCGCTATTCCCGATCGGACTCTTCCGGCCTCTCGATAAAAACGCAACCCTCTGCTCAACAAGCAGTAATGCGTCCTGGTCAAGCATGAGATCACGACCGGTTACTTCAGCCACGACCTCACTTGTTCGATCATCATGTGTTGGACCTAGGCCACCTGTGCAGATGACAAAGCCACCTCTCCCAACCCGTTTGCCTGCGCCCACAAATGCGCTGTGCAATTCCTGCGCCGAATCGCCAACAATATTTACGCCTGCCAGGTCAACACCAAGCTTTCTTAGATCAACCGCAATAGACCTGACGTTGCCCTCAGTGACAAATCCGCGCAGAATCTCACTGCCCGTTACGACAATCGTGGCACGCCTGTCGGGTGCAGAGGATTCGGCGTTGGTCACAGCGCCTTGATCTGGGAGGCAGTTACCATCCACTCCTGAACAGCGGATGACTTGATGTTGGAGGTTTTACCTCTTTGACGCAGCACCACAACCGACGGTGCGCCAGCGCGCACGAAGAGTCGTTTCGCACCGGTGAACTTCATCGATTTTCCGTCGGCGATCACTCCTGCGTGAAGTACTTCGCCTTCATTTGATCCGCGCCGCACTTCTACCCAACTGCTTCCACCCCGCAGCACTACCTCAAGAGAAACTCTCTGCGGCGGAGCAGGAGGACCTGCAACCTTTTCTACCCGACTGCCCGCTCCACGACTGTTCGCGTTTACAGCACCTGTCCCTGTACCTGATGACTTGCCACTTTCTGAGGTCGAGCGTGAGGCATCGGGCACGACGCGACCAGTCTCGCTTCGCTTCTGCTGCGCATCGCTAAGCCCCAACCATAGGAGCAATGCCAAGGCAATCAGGCTTGCTATCGCAACCCTTCCAAGGGTGATGATGCGTCGCGGTCCGGTTTGTGTTCGCTCACGCTTCATTACTCCTATTACTTCTTCAAGCTCAGCAAATCTGCCAAACCTCGAGTTGTACTCGTCTATATAAAGCTGCCCGTCCAAGCCAAGATAGCGAGCGTAAGTTCGCAGGAATCCGCGTGTATAAACCGGCCCCGGGAGTACGTCAAACTGCTCTGATTCAAGCGCCTGAATGTATTTGGAACGAATCTTTGTGTCATGCTCGGCCTTGACTACGTCAATGTGCCTGCTTAGCCGCGCCTCGCGAAGTGTTGAACCGATCTCGAGCATCAGATGAATGCTACCCAACGCAAATCAAACATGTCGCAGTTGCACCAATCCTGGTAATGCCGCGCCGCTAACCCTTGACGTAAGGCTTTCCAATGGCCGCCGGAGCCACTGACTTTCCGATGAATCCTGCAAGCGCAATTATCGTGATGATGTATGGCAGTGCGGTAACCAGCTCAGGAGAAATCTGAAACTGGTTCTGCAGTCGATCACCGAATGCCTGTGCAAATCCAAACAGCAGGGAGGCGGCAAACACGCCCCATGGCTTCCACTTTCCAAATATAAGGGCAGCAAGCGCGATGAATCCCTTGCCACCAATCATGTTCTCGTTGTAGCTGCCAACATCAAAGCTAAGGTACGCACCGGCCAGTCCAGCAAAGGCTCCGCTGATGATTACCGCTGTGTAGCGCATCTTGATTACGTTGATACCAACCGTATCCGCGGCCTTCGGATGCTCTCCAACGGCCCGAAGGTGTAGACCAAAAGGAGTCTTGAACAGGACAAAGGCAGCGCCGGCGATCAATGCGAACATCAATCCGATCAAAAGGCTCAGGCCTCCGATAACTGGAACCCCTTGAGGAATGGAAGGCACACGCGAGATATCTGGTGGTGTGCCCTGGGCACCGTACATGGTGGTATTCAGGAAGTTCACCAATCCCATGGCGAGAAGGATAAGTGCGGTGCCGCTGATGATCTGATCGGCTCGCAACGTAACTGACGCCACAGCGTGTATGAGTGAAAGAGCTGCACCGGCAAGGATGCCAATGATCAGTCCTGCTATCCACGAACCAGTCATCGCTGAGCCTGCGATGGCAAAGAATGCACCAGCCACCATCAGTCCTTCGAGAGCAATATTTACTACACCTGATCGCTCGCTGAACATTCCTCCGAGTGCAGCGAGTGTAAGTGGAGTTGCATACCTGAGCGTTGCTGCAAGAAGTCCAAATATCCAGACGTCGAGAAACTTCTCCATTGACCTAGGCACCCGCCTTTACAGGTTCAGCGCCAAAGCCCGTTGAGTCGAGGGCACGCTTGGTTACAGATCTCATCAAAGCATCAGCGCCTACGAACAACACGATCAATCCCTGAATCACCTGTATTAGCTTGGTTGCTACGCCGGGCGGAAGGCCTCCGGCAAACTGTGCCTGAATCGCACCTGCCTCAAGGGCGCCAAAAAGCAGGGCAGCACAGACGACGCCAATTGCTGTATTGCGCCCAAGCAGAGCTACGGCAATACCCGTGAACCCGGCTTGAATGGCAACGAAGTCGCTCTTTGACACAAGTGCAGGGGTATCACCTACGGCAATGCTTGCGCCGGCCAGGCCAGCGAAACCTCCCGCTATCGCCATTGAAATGATCGTGACCCGGGCAACGCTCATGCCTCCATATTCAGCAGCATCCGGATTAAGTCCGACTGCGCGAATCTGATATCCAAGGGTCGTGCGATCAATGATGAACCATGTGGCGAATGCCATTAGAAGCGCGATCACCAGACCAAAGTGCACCACGGTGAAAGGGTCGGGTGACCAAAGAATCCAGAAGCCGCTTGACTCGTTGAACGCCGCGCTTTGGGGGTTTGGATTTCCCTTCTCCTGAAGAAGTCCCCCAGGGCGAAGCCAGTACTCGCCAATCCTGATCGCAATGTAATTAAGCATGATTGTCGTGATCACTTCATGGGCACCACGCACTGCCTTTAACGCCCCTGCAATGGCGCCCCACAACGCCCCAGCCGCTACTGCCACAATGAGTAGCAAGGCAACGTGAAAGAGCTGCGGCATAGACTCAAACCGGACGGCCACAAGCGATGCTGCGAGAAGGCCTGCAATCAGCTGCCCTGTGCCGCCAATATTGAACAGGCCCGCCCTGAAGGCAATAGCAACGCTGAGTCCCGTGAGCATGAACGGTGTTGCCTGGATCAAAGTACGGCCAATTGCGGTTGGAGACCCGATTGCACCACTGACAAGTGCGCTGTATGCCTGAAAAGGATCATGTCCTGCGATGAAAATGAGGATCATTCCTGCAAGCATTGCGACGCTAACTGACAACAAGGGAACAATGGCATTCTCAAGCTGGTCACGGGTGAGCACGGGCTTTTTTAGTGGAAGCGCAGTCATTGTGCGGCTCCGCTTGGTTGCTGTAGTGAATTAATCTTCTGCGGGAAATGCGCCTTGGATTCGAACTGTGTGGTTTGCTTTTCCTCGACTGGTGCAGAGCCCACCATTGCCAGACCAAGTGTCTGCTCGTCGGCTTCACCCGCGAGGAATTCAGCCACGATCTGCCCCTCGAAGATGACGATTATTCGATCGGCGAGGCCAAGGACCTCCTCCATCTCAAGGCTGACCAGCAGCACTCCCTTGCCAGCGTCGCGCTCCTCAACGATTCTCTTGTGAATGAATTCAATGGCGCCGATATCGACGCCTCGAGTTGGTTGCGCTGCGATCAAAAACGTTGGATCCCTCTGAATCTCACGCGCGATCACGACCTTCTGCTGGTTTCCACCTGACAGACCCTTGGCAAGAGCACGCCTGTCACCGCCTCGCACGTCAAATTCTTCGAGCAGCCGGTCTGCACGCTCGTTGACCGCCTGACGGTCAATTACTCCTCTTCGCGACACCTCGTCACTGGAGTAGTCATGCAGTATGAGATTCTCTGCGAGGTTGAAGTCGAGCACCAACCCGCGGCGGTGTCGATCCTCGGGCACGTGAGCGAACCCATGCTCACTGACCTCTCTGGGCTTCATGCCAGTTACGTCTTCACCATCAATTTCAATTCTGCCGGACTCGGGGGTCCGCAACCCCGCGATCGCGTCAATGATCTCACTTTGTCCGTTTCCATCAATGCCGGCAAGCGCAACAATTTCGCCTGCATGCACCGAGAAATTTGCACCTTTGACGGCCTCAAGGCCGCGATCGTCCTTTACGACGAGGTTCTCGATCGTAAGCACTGGTCGTTCAGGGATTGCTTCCTCCTTGTCAACCGTCAATAGAACGTCGCGGCCAACCATCATTCTCGCGAGCGATTCTTCAGTCTGCCCTGCGCACGGTACCGTGCCAACCATGGTTCCTCGACGAAGGACTGAAACACGGTCTGCAATCGACAGAACCTCTTTCAGCTTATGAGTGATCATGATCACAGATATGCCTTCAGAGCGAAGCTGCCTGATCACATCGAGCAGATCCAGAATCTCCTGTGGCGTAAGTACGGCAGTAGGTTCGTCAAGAATCAGTATCTTCGCCTTGCGGTAGAGAGCTTTGAGGATCTCTGCGCGCTGCTGCTGCCCTACGGTGATGTTTTCAACGCGAGCAGATGGATCAACCGCAAGCCCATATCGATCAGACAGCTCACGAACACGATCTTCGGCGCTTGGAATATCCAGAACGTTGCCCTTCACAGGTTCACTGCCGAGCACGATATTTTCAGCGACAGTGAACACCGGCACGAGCATGAAGTGCTGGTGCACCATCCCAATTCCAAGGTCGATGGCGTGCCTGGGCCCATTGATCTGGACCGGTCGCCCGTTCATTCGAATCTCACCCTCGGTGGGAGACAGAAGCCCGTAGAGGATATTCATGAGAGTTGATTTACCTGCACCGTTCTCACCGCAAAGACAGTGAACCTCTCCGGGCATCAAGTTGAAGTTTACGTCGTAGTTCGCTGTTACAGGGCCGAATTTCTTCGTGATTCCCACCAGTTCCAATGCAGGGATTGAGCCAGCACCAACGTTGCTGCTGAAGCTGTTATTGCCAAATTGTTCAGAGTGATTGCCCACGTCCTGCACACACGTACGCGCAATTTATTAATCTGGCGCGTCCTCCACCCTGTGTATCGGGAGATTTGGGAGTTTTGTCCCGCTACCGCAACCATTCAGACAAGTTGGTAAGCACTCACATACGGGCTCAATGGCATCTACCGGCCATGACAAATATAAGCGAGCACCTGTTTACATCCACGATGTGCTTTAGTCGCGACCTACTTAACCTCGGTCGGAATTGTGATCTTGCCAGCCTTTATGTCTTCGATAACCGGTGCCATCTTTGCCTCGTACTCCTTGGCTGCTGGCGCAATAGCCCCGAGGCCAACTCCGTCTTCAGCAAGACCATAGACACCGTCGGCGCCGCCCTGGAATGAATCCTCCTTAACGGATTTGATGACGTCAAACACTGCGACATCGACACGCTTTAAAGCGCTGGTCAGAACATGAGAGCCCAGGTATGCCTGATCAGCATCAACGCCTATCCCCCACACTCCCTTTGACTTCGCCGCGTCAAGTGCTCCCAGGCCGCAGCCTCCTGCCACCTGGAAGATGATGTCAGAGCCTTGGGCAATCTGAGTCAGAGCCTGCTCCTTACATTTATCCGGCTGGATGAAATCCTGGGAGTAAGCATTCAGGGTCTTGCAGTCTTTGCAGAATGCCTTCACTCCAGCCTGAAAACCGGCAATGTACTTGTCAACCGGCGGAATCTTCTGCCCACCTACGCTTGAAACAACCTTGGCGCCGTTAAGACCTTTTAGCTTTCCATCTGCTTCAACCATACCTGCAAGTGCGCCAGCAAGATAACCTGCTTCTTCTTCTTTGAACACCAGGCCACGAACATTCTTGATGTGATCTGGCGCATAGCTGTAGTCAACGATTGAGAAATTTGTGCTCGATGAT
>CAYTTD010000099.1:0-6537 GCA_964440595.1 uncultured Gaiellales bacterium | reverse complement strand
TGCCGCCCTTTGCAAACTTTACCTTTCCACGCGGGGTATTAAGGTAGACGTCGATGTGCTTTCGTGCAGTGGTGAAGCTCCAGGTCTTTGAATGGTCACCGTATGTGGCTGATGCTGTGTACTTGGTGTATAGCGCCAGCGCCTTCTCTGGCACGATAATTCCACCCCTGCCTGGCTCATGTGCGATTCTTATCGGTACGTTTCCACCAGGGCCGGTTAGCGACGCCGTCATTGGGGGCGGCTCAGGTGTCGTGCCGTCAGACACAGAGTAGTCGACGACCCACACCAGCAGTGCGGTGCCTGCGGTGCCGCAGTCGAGCCCGACTTCTGTAGCCGGGTCACCTGGCTTTTCGCCACACGTGATTGCGTCGCCAACGATGTCGTCGATGCCATCGCCGGGCCAGGTGTACATGCCTTCAGCGGGGTCAGGCACCTGCGCAGCAAGTGGGCCCCACACCGTCGTGGCATACTCATTTGTCGGGGCGTATTGGAGTGTGACAAGGCACTTGCCGTAGGCACCGCGCCCCCAACCGGTCACTTTCAACTTGGGATTCATTACCTGGTATTGATGGTATGGGGCTGTGTACATCCACTCATTCGCGGTAAATGTTGGGTCGTAAGGAGTGGAACTTGTTGTAAGCACGCTCGACGCACCAGCCTCGGCCCCCTCAACCGAATAGCCGGGTGTGCCTGGAATCTCATCGTGCATCGAGGAAACGTCTGCATTGAAGTAGTTCATGTGCTTCACACACGCAGCCGACGCGTTTGGATCTTCCACCAACCCGCCCGGTATGCCGTGGCGAATGCGCTCCTTGTTCAGTGCCGCAATCACCTGCGGAGCGCTTACGTCATCCCAAGCCCCAGCGACGGTCTCTGAGGGTGCAAGGCAACCTGCAACAGCAATCATTACAAGGAGCATAAGTGCTTTGAGATCAGACAAGTGTTTCCCCCGTTGATTGCTGAATTGTTGGTCGATGTTACACAATCGCGAGCATGAGATACTATGCCCCATGGCAGTCAAACTCGAATCAGCAGCATTAGAAGGGCTATGGGCATCACTACAGCAAAGCGTTGAGGCCATAGCACGAAACGGCGGAGCGGCGGGCACGCCAAAGGTCGAGTTGGTACGCCCAACTGAAGAGCAGTTTGGTGACTACACGACCAATGTTGCGCTGATGCTGGCACCCTTGGTAGGCCGGCCTCCACGTGACGTGGCCACGGAACTCGCAGAGGCGATCCAAAACCAAAAAGGCGTGCGCTCAGTTGACGTTGCTGGCCCGGGCTTCGTCAATATGACGATGCACGATGACTGGTACTCATCCGTGTTGGCGTCAGTTCTGGAAAGTGGAGATGAGTATGGCGCCAGCCCACCTCAGGAAGCAGGCACCATACTCCTGGAGTTTGTCTCACCGAATCCAACGGGGCCACTCGTAGCCGCCAGCGCCAGGCACGCGGCTTTCGGTGATTCGCTTGCCCGCCTGCTGCGTGCTGCAGGATATAGCGTCGTTACCGAGTGTTACCTGAATGACACCGGTCGTCAGGTGCAGCTATTTGGTGAGTCGATCGTTGCCCGAGCCACAGGTAAGGCCGTGCCCGAAGGTGGGTACGAAGGCGACTACGTCATTGATCTCGCCAATCAGCTAAACGTTAGCGCCGACGATAACCCTGAAGATGTTGGGCGGCGAGCAGTTCAGCTGATGATTGAAGGCATGCAAGACGTGCTTGGGAATTTTGGAGTCAGCTTCGACAACTATAAGTCCGAGCTTGAACTGCATAGCAGTGGCCGAGTCACTGCGGCGCTCGACAGGGTAAAGGCGCTTGGTCAGACATTTGATGAGGATGGCGCCACATGGCTGCGCACGACTGCATATGGCGACGACAAGGATCGCACAATAATCAGGTCAAACGGCACGCCGACTTACTTCGCTGCTGACATTGGCTACATTGAAGACAAGTACGAGCGAGCCAGCCAGCTTATCTACCTGCTGGGAGCAGATCACCACGGCTACATCGCGCGCCTACGTGCCGCCGCGCAATGCCTCGGTCATGACCCCGAGACGTGTGAGGTCATCATCATGCAGATGGTGAACCTGATAGAGCAGGGCGAACACAAGAAGATGTCAAAACGGCGCGGCGACTTCGTGCCAATGAAGGAGCTGATCGACCGCATCGGCGTCGACGCAGCCCGCTTCTTCATGCTCCAACGATCACACGACTCACACCTGGATCTTGACCTTGATCTCGCGGCAAGCGAGTCAGATCAGAACCCGGTTTACTACGTTCAGTATGCCCACGCCCGCATCAGGTCAATCGAGCGCAAGGCGGCTGAGGAAGGGTTGAACGCCTTTGTTGATGACGTAGTTCCATCCGGCGATGCACTAAGCGAGCTTGTAACCAGTGGCGGCGAATTTGACAAGGCTGAACGTCGACTGCTCAGAAGGATCGCAGAGTTCCCTGTGGCAATCACTGACGCAGCCGATCGAAGAGCGCCGCACAGAATCGTTCACTATGTGCACGACCTTGCAGGTGATTTCTCAAGCTTCTACCACGAGTGCCGAGTGACAGGTGACGGCATTGCCGAGGATGTATCCTTGCGCCGACTCGCGATATGCCGGGCAGCAAGAATAGTCACTCGCAACTGCCTGGAGATAATCGGCGTAAGTGCTCCAGAGAAAATGTGAAGAGGAAAACAATGACCGCATCATCCACCGAAACAAATAGTTCGCCATGCCCTTGCGGCAGCGATAAATCGCTAGCTGAGTGTTGCTTGCCAATCATCAAGGGCGAGCGAGCCGCCACAACGCCGGAAGAGCTCATGCGATCCCGCTACTGCGCCTACGCAATCGGTGAGATTGACTGGGTCGTCGCTTCCAACCACCCCGAGACAGTGGAGTCTGTCGATCGCAATCACGTCGAGCGATGGGCAAATAGCAGCAACTGGTTGGGGCTGGAGATCCTCGACTCCAAGATTGATGACGAGGATGTTACGAAGGGTGAGGTCGAGTTTGTTGCCCGCTACAAGATGGACGGCGTCACTCGCAGACATCACGAGCGTTCACTCTTTCAGAAGGAAGACGACAGATGGTACTTTCACTCCGCAATGGATGCGCAGCCAGAGGTTGAGCTTGTGCCGGTCACTGCCGCAGCAACTGTGGGGCGAAATGACCCGTGCCCTTGTGGATCAGGCAAGAAGTACAAGCGCTGCTGCGGATGACCATCTCAGTCGCGCTCTGAGAAGCCGCACATGTCGCATTGCCTGACTCCATAGCTTAGCTCGACGACTTCGCCCGACGGGCATACCGGGCACTGCGCGCTGCGCTGTTCGCCTTCCTGCAGCGGATCCTCATCTCTGAAGTCAAAACCATGGCCGCACTCGTAACAGAAGTCATCATCATGGGTCGCAACCGTGCCGCACGTTGGGCATTCAACCTTTTTCGCTGGCGTCGTCATGTCACTGGTTTTACCGCCTGGTCGCTGACTCAAAACACAGCATTCGGCTTGCCCAACAGGGCCAAGGTGCATCCCCGATTGAGGCCTAACGTCCTGGCCGGCTGAAATCCAGCAGTCGCCCTCCCGTTAGGATCAATGTGCTCAATAAGAGATCCATCTTAAAGGGGACATTTCACTATGCAGAATGTGTATCCAGTTGCGGCGCCATCACGTCAGGGCGCAGATAATTCAGTTTGGGTTCTGGTAATCCTCGTGGTAGCCATTGTTGGTGGCGTAGCAGGTTTTGCCTGGGCGAACTACGGCAAGGCAACATGGGACGACCTCGAGAACGCAAAGATCATGTCTGAGCGCGAAGGCATGCTGCGCGGACAACAGAATGGTTACTTTGCAGGAGCAAAGGCCGGGCGCAACGAGGCAAAGGCAAAGCGTCGATACGAGATTCAGCGTGGTGCCGTAGAGGACTTCCGAAATGGATTCAACGCTGGCGTCAATGCTGGCCGAGACCGCGCAGCTGCCGCCGCCGGTGACGATTCAACCTGGTTCGGCCTTTCATCCGGTCTTGATTTCTCGGGATCACTGGATGATCCGACGACCAACCTGATCGATCCATGGAGCGACCTCGGTGCTGGAGTAGGCGGAAGTGTAACCAACGGGTGGTCAAGCCAATATGGAACAGATTCTGCGTGGCGAGACAGCGACTCCGCGTCCGAGTGGTACCGAGGTGGCAGTCGCCCATACGACTGGTAGCCAATAGTCTGAATCCCGTCATATTTCTGTCATATTTTTATTCAATCTATTGACAGATTCAAATAATCAGGTGACAAAAGGTAGGTAGGAGCACGAGGGGTGTGCGTTTTCATTTCGCACATGCTTGCAACGCCGTAACAAACCAGAGGTCGCCACACCATGACGGAAGAAATCCGTGAAGTTCGTATCGCAACAATTGGATCAATCAGTGTATTCGACGAGTTTTTAGGAGAGATTGAGGGGCACGATTCATTCACCGTTTCCTCAAGATACTCAGACTTGATTGAGATTGACGAAGCTGATTTTGACGTACTTCTTATTTCTGATCGATCGTTAGTGCCACTGATTCGCGAACACGTCGAGTCTGCCGTGTTGTTCGTCACGGACAAGTTCGACGAGACGCTCGTCGATGAGATGACTTCAGCGCACACTGACGACATTGTTATCCTGCCTCAGTCTCCAGAGATGTTTCTATTTACCGTCCGCAAGGCAATGGCACACCGCAAGTCGTTGACCGACGCTCGTGGAAGCAGGCGCTCCGTCGGTCGAAGCGGCCTTGCCGGTTCTGCCGGTAACCGACCAACCAAGGTCGTGGCTGTCACATCGAACAAGGGCGGTGCGGGCTCCACTACGATTGCAACGAACGTCGCTGTTGCGGCATCGGCAGTCGCCGGTCTGAAGGTGCTACTGATAGATGCGGATGTAGTTGACGGTGACGCGTCACTTTACCTGGGCGTCGCGCCAAAGACTTCAATTGCTGATCTGGCACTTGCACATGGGAGTATTGATCCGATTCGCGTTCTTGGTTATACGACGCAGATCAATAGCCGCCTTGATCTACTTGCCGCAGCAGAGAATCCAATGGAGGGGATTGCTGTTACACCGGATCGAATGCTTGACATTTTCTCAGCCGTGCGTGGCATTTGGGATCTGGTAATAATCGACACCCCATCCGGAACAGGGCGCGAAACGCTTGCCGCCCTTGATCGCTCTGATCGCGTTCTGATGGTGACCTCGAACGATGCTGCATCCATCAAGGCAACTGGTCGTGCCCTGGACATGCTCAAGAAGTGCCAATATCCAGTGAATCGCATCGACTGCGTTCTTAATCGAGCGAACTGCGTTGCCGGCTTCAAGTCGCAGGATGTATCGCAGGCGATCGGTCGCAGAATCGTTGCTGAGCTTCCCAGCTCCGCAACAATGATCAAAGCATTGAACAGCGGACGACCAATAGTTGAAGTGGCTCCGTCGCACGAATTTTCAAGCGGGATTGATGAGCTTCTTGCATTGTTGTTGCCCGAGGTTGAAGTCGTGTCACAGAGGAGCTATGGCGGTTGGTTCACAAAGCGCAGTCGCAGGAACGCCGCCAGGCAGAGCCTGTTCGGCCGTCTCGCAAACTAGCACCCGCTGGTACCAGCTTATTCATTAATCAAAAAAAACAATCAATAAATGCCGGAGGAAGACCATGTTCGAAAACAAGCTTGAGCTGCTAAAGATGTATGAACCATCGAAAGATGGGCGCGACAATAGTGCTGCCTCTAACGTCAACGTGCGCGATCGGATCACTGGCGATCGGTCTGAGGGCGACAAAGTTTCAGGCAAGGATCTTGAGGCGGATCCGTGGGTCGAGCTCAAGGCAAGCGTATTGAAGGAAGCTATCCGAGACCTGGGGGCAAAGCTTTACCACTCAGAGGAGGACCTCGAGCTACCGTCCGTCACCAGAGCCGCAATTGGTGCCCACCTCAAGGAGATGGGTCCACCAATGTCGCGAATCGATCGTGAGAAGGTCTTGGACGAGATCTGTGCAGACATTCTCGGGTATGGACCCATTGAGGAGTACCTAAAAGACGATTCGGTTACGGAAATCATGGTCAATGGCGCCGACAACATTTTCATTGAGAGAAATGGAAAGATAACGGAGGTTGGTGAGCGGTTCGCTGACAACGACCATCTGCTGCGAATAATCGATCGAATGGTGGCAGCCGTTGGCAGGAGAATTGACGAGGCTAGTCCCATGGTGGATGCACGCCTGCCAGATGGTTCGCGCATCAACGCGATCATTCCACCGCTGGCGATCGACGGCCCGTGCTTGACGGTAAGAAAGTTTCGACGCGACCCGTTCCGCATGGAGGATCTGGTGGAGATGGGAACGCTTTCTCAGGCAAGCGCAAAGTTTCTTGAGCTGTGTATTGAGGGTGGAGCCAATGTTCTGGTAAGCGGTGGCACCGGTGTTGGCAAGACAACAACGTTGAATGTATTGAGTTCCGCGATTCCTGATCGGGAACGCATTGTGACAATTGAAGATTCTGCAGAGCTGCAGCTTAGTCAGCTACACACTAT
>CAYTTD010000098.1:0-6543 GCA_964440595.1 uncultured Gaiellales bacterium | reverse complement strand
CCGCTCGCAGAAAAGTCCATCTCGCTCTGGTTTCAGCGTTCGATAGTTAATAGTCTCTGGCTTGGTAACCTCGCCGTGAGACCAGTCACGAATCTGCTTGGGGGATGCGAGTCCGATCTGGATTGCGTCAAAGTTGTTGATGTCGATCACCTTGTCAACTCCTGGTGTTCAGTTTTGTTATTGAGCCTTCTAATGCATTTCTACTTCTATTTGTGATCGGCTATCCGTCATCGTCCTCACTCGCACTTTCATCACCTGAAAGATCCTGAATCGAAACCTCGCCGATGTCACCGAATGGATCTTCGACGCTGTCGTCATCAGTGTCGGATGAAGCAGCAAGAGCGGCATCAAGATCAATGGTCTGCTCATCAGCAGCAACCCTGAACAGCCCCTCGGGATCTACCTGGTCAATCCCCTCTTCAGTGTCTTGAACCGAAGGGGTCTCGGGCAGATCTCGCGCGGCAGCCGGAGCAAGGTCAATACCGAGTTCCTCAGCGGCACGGACGAGTTCGTCCTGCTCCTCAGAAACCTCGATGATCTCGCCACCGCTGGATTGCACGTTGATGTCAAGCGCCAGGCTCTGGATCTCCTTAAGAAGAACCTTGAATGATTCTGGAATCGTCGGCTCTGGAATGTTTTCACCTTTAACGATTGCCTCGTAGGCCTTGACGCGACCGACTGTGTCGTCGCTCTTGACTGTGAGCATTTCCTGCAGAGCGTAAGCAGCGCCATATGCTTCAAGCGCCCAAACTTCCATCTCACCAAATCGCTGTCCACCAAACTGCGCCTTGCCGCCAAGAGGCTGCTGGGTCACAAGTGAGTATGGGCCGGTTGAGCGAGCATGGATCTTGTCGTCAACAAGGTGGTGGAGCTTCAGGATATACATGTACCCAACAGTAATATCCTGCTGGTATGGCTCTCCAGTACGACCGTTCAGCAGTCGGAACTTGCCCGAGTACTTGCGGCCGGTCGCTGCACCCTCTTCACCCTTTAGCTGAACGCGCCAATCCGGGTGAGACTTGTCTACCTTCTCAAACAGCTCGTCGATATTTGATTCGGTTGCTCCATCGAATACCGGTGTTGCAACGAACACGGTACCAGCACCATCCTGGGTGTTCTTGATGCCAAGCTCGCGCCAGGCGTCGTCCCATCCATGACGCGCAATCCACCCCATGTGGGTCTCGAGAATCTGCCCGATGTTCATTCGCGAAGGCACACCAAGAGGATTCAGGATGATGTCGACAGGAGTACCATCTTCAAGGAATGGCATGTCTTCCTCAGGAACAATCTTGGAGATGACACCCTTGTTTCCATGGCGACCAGCCAGCTTGTCACCTTCGGCGATCTTCCTTTTGGCAGCAACGTAAACGCGAACGAGCTTATTTACTCCAGGTGAAAGATCGTCTCCGTCTTCACGAGAGAACGTCTTGACGTCGATAACAACGCCGCCAGAGCCGTGCGGCACCTTGAGAGACGTGTCTCGTACCTCGCGAGCCTTCTCTTTGAAGATTGCGCGAATAAGCTTCTCCTCAGCGGTCAGCTCGGTTTCACCCTTGGGAGTAACCTTGCCAACAAGAAGATCGCCGGAGCGCACTTCGGCGCCAACTCGAACGATACCTTCATCGTCGAGATTGGCCAGGGATTCTTCCGACCTGTTAGGGATGTCACGCGTGATCTCCTCATCGCCAAGCTTCGTTGTGCGTGCATCAACTTCGTATTCGGAGATGTGGATAGACGTGAGCACGTCCTCTTTGACGATGCGCTCACTCAGGATGATTGCGTCCTCGAAGTTGTAACCCTCCCAGCTCATGAATGCTACGAGGAGATTCTTGCCAAGCGCAATTTCGCCCTGGTCAGTTGATGAGCCGTCAGCCAGCACCTCGCCGGCCTTAACCTTTTGACCCAGCTTCACTATCGGCTTCTGGTGAATGATCGTGCCCTGGTTTGAGCGATGGAACTTCACCATCTCGTAGATGTCGATCTCTCCGCCGCCAACGTCGATGCCAATTCGCTCGGCGTCGATCTGACCCACGATGCCACCACGGTGTGCAACAAGCACATCACCCGAGTCAACTGCTGCGCGGTATTCGAGGCCAGTGCCCACGAGTGGCGCTTCAGTAATCATGAGAGGAACGGCCTGACTATGCATGTTTGAGCCACTCAGTGCTCGGTTTGCGTCGTCATGCTCGAGGAATGGAATCAGCGCGGTTGATACAGAAACACGCTGCTGCGGCGTGACGTCGACGTAGTCGATGTCTGAAGGTGGAACGCTTACGATCTCACCCTTCCTACCACGGGCAGGAACAAGCTTCGCAATGAACTTGCCAGATGCATCAGTTGGCTCAGACGCCTGAGCAACAGTCATGTGCTCCTCTTCCGATGCGTCAAGCCAGTGAATCTCGTCGGTTACTTTTCCGTTCTCAACAACGCGATAAGGGGTCGTTATGAATCCGTGATCGGATACCTTTGCGTAAGTTGAAAGCGAACCCATCAAACCAATGTTTGGACCTTCAGGGGTCTCAATCGGGCACATGCGACCATAGTGTGTGGGGTGAACGTCGCGAACCTCAATTGGCGCTCGCTCACGGGTAAGACCACCAGAGCCGAGTGCTGAGAGACGGCGCCTGTGAGTAAGGCCTGCCAGAGAGTTGGTCTGATCCATGAACTGCGACAGCTGCGATGAACCAAAGAATTCCTTGAGCGACGCAACTACTGGCCTGATATTGATGATCGATTGTGGAGTGATGGTGTCTGCGTCTTCTGTTGTCAGACGCTCGCGAACAACACGCTCCATTCTGTAAAGACCAATGCGGAACGCATCCTGGATGAGCTCACCGACAGTTCGCAGGCGACGGTTACCGAAGTCTTCGTACTCGTCAATCTCGGCCTGGATTACCTCGCGAGGAAGGTGAAGTGATGCCTCGCAGTAGTCCTTGATTGGATTTCCTTCCTTATCTTCATGTGGCACTCCCAGCATGTCGGGGAGGCTGATGAGGCTCTTGATCAGCTCGACGAGATCATCCTGATCACCAGTGACATCCTCAGGAAGTCGACTCGAAGTGATGTCGGCGTCGCGCCAACCTGTGATGTCGTTGTAGAGCTGGTTGCCCGTGAAGATTGGTGATGCAAGAACGCGAATGTCCTCTGGCACCTCAACTCCGAGGCGGGTGTTCAGCTTGTAACGACCAACCTTCGTGAGGTCATATCGTTTTGGATCAAAGAAGAGCGTTCGGAGCAGTGTTCGGGAGTTCTCAAGCGTTGGAGGCTCACCAGGGCGCTGCTTCTTGAACAGTTCGATGAGCCCTTCCTCCATCGTCGTGATGGAATCCTTTGCAAGGGTGTTGGCGATGTACTGGTTTCCATCAAACAGATCGAGGATTCGCTGGTTGCCATTCTCCCGCTCGTCAGCAATTCGCTGATCAAGGGCACGCTTTTCTGCTTCAGGCGTAGGCTCGGTTGCAACGATCGAATGATCTCGCCCGTAGCCAAGCACACGCAGAATCACAGTTACAGGCAGCTTGCGCTTGCGGTCGATGCGGGCGTAGACGATGCCCTTCTTGTCGATCTCAAGCTCGAGCCACGAACCACGCGCTGGCATGAGGTTTGCCGTAAACATGGCCTTGAGCGGATCCTTGGCCGGCATCAGGTAAGCACCAGGTGAACGTACCAGCTGCGTGACGATTACGCGCTCGGTGCCGTTGATGATGAACGTTCCAGCAGGAGTCATCAAAGGAAAGTCGCCCATGAACACTCGCTGCTCACGGATCTCACCAGTGTCACGGTTAACAAATCGCACTGTCATCGACAGCGGTGATGAGTAGGTACGGTCAGTCTCGCGACACTCGATGATGTCCACAGAAGGCTCATCGAAGACGTAATCTGCGAATTCAACCGCGAGGTTCCCCGTGTAGTCCTTGATCGGAGAGATGTCGTTTATCGTCTCCATCAATCCCTCAGAAAGGAACCAGTGGTAGGAGTCGCGCTGGATCTCGATCAGGTTAGGAAGATCGAGGCTGCTGTCAAGCTGGCCAAACGTGTAGCGCTTGCGTGAGGGAGTGAGAGTGAGATTGCTCAACTGAATGGTCTCCGTATTTCGCTTTGTATCTAACGGTTTATTAAAGGTGCACTTAACGCTGCTTCCGGCCGCATCAACATGCCGCAAAAGTTGCGGTTGCCGATCGCGCACCTCCCCCTGGTCATCCATCTGACTGAGACGTTTTTATCGCCATGCGCGTTGACGATAAAACAATGCTGTCAGACCATGAGCGCACCTGATCAGAAAATTTGATCGTGCAAGGGTGGTTTTTTCAGACTGCCGGCGCAGACATTGGAGAATAACAGGATCATGCAAAAGTGTGCAAATTGGGAACTGTGCGGCCCAGCAATTTCAGGCCGCTTTTTCGCCGGCTGGCGATTCAGGGTCCGCCGCAACGGGAAATAGGGCCGGGGAGTGCAGGTGCTGCCTGTGAGCTGACGGTACGTACCGGTGAACGTGCACGCTTTGCTCTCTGCCACTTACGTTCAGCGCACCGTGGGACGCGAACATCCTCTGCAACGGCTCTGAGATCCTGAAAAACGTCTCATCGGTGATAAGAAGTTGAGTTCCGACTTCCTTGGTTGCCGATTCAACTCTCGATGCAAGGTTTACGGTGTCACCGATGACTGTGTAGTCGTGGCGATGAGAGTGACCTACGTTTCCGGCGACAACCTCTCCGGTGTGCACACCGATGCCAAGCCGGAATCGTTGTGAATCCTGACGGATGTCATTGTAGGCCTCAAGGTAGCTGAGCATTGCTATCGCAGCCCAACAAGCCCGTTCTGCGTGATCAGGCTGCTCCAACGGGGCACCCCAGAAAGCCATCAATCCGTCACCCGTGAACTTGTCGAGTGTGCCCTCATGCTCAAAAACGCTGTCGGTAAGAATTGAAAGCAAAGCGTTCAACTCATCGACCACCTCTTGAGGTGTTTGATGCTCCGACCAGGCAGTAAAACCCCTGATGTCCAGAAAAAGAACAGACACAGTGTGCTGTTCTCCTCCGAGATTTACCCGATCAGCCTGCTCAACGAGCTGGTCAACAACAGAGGCAGGAACATAGCTTTCGAACACGTGTCTAAGCCGGTCACTGGTTACTCTCGCGTCAGTTTGTGCAATCAACGCAGCACTTGCCCTAGACCGTGTTGTGGCGTCACCCGACAAGAGCAACGGCACGGCCACCAGCAGCAGGGTGAGCGGCATGTGCATCGGCAAAACTGCCGCCAGGAGTATCGACGCAGGCAGGATGGTCGTTACCGAAAACAGTGCATGGTCGCGAAAAGTCAACGCCGCCTCAAAACGGGTTTCAGAATAACCGCCCGCCAACAACAGCACATCAAACACCGAATCAACCATGACAACAAGGAAACCAGACACCAAGGCGGCAACAAACCATTCGATGGTCCAAGTCTGAAGCAGAGAAAGGGAATTTTCACCAAACGCTCCGCCCGGCACAGAGGCCGAACCGATCAACGCCATTGCACAAGAGACCAGTAAAAGCGTTGCAAATCCAAGCAAAAACTGCACAACGACCAAGTGTGCAACCCTTGGTTTTCTGAGCACAGACAGTGAAATGATCAGCAGTGCAGAAAGAAGCGCTTCCAATGGGTTTCCCGATAATGCGAGGGCTAGCGGTATCACCGACAAATGATCAAGGAATGCCGAGTCATCAACCCGTAGGGCAAGTATGGAACTCCCCAAAGTGACGCCAAACGTCCACGCCAGGTGCTGTTGATTGAACACCATGGTTGAGAGGCCAAAAGATGCATCTGCAAGCACGACAGATGAAGCAAAAACCAGCGCTGGCAACACAACGACGATGATCCGATACACCACTCCCATTTCAGACCACGAGAGAAACTCCCATGGCTCAGCGCGCACAGCACGAATGATGCTGCGCAGGCGCGCATAATTAAAGAGAGTGGGCTTCACACTTATCTGGTCGGCATTTATTGGCTCAAACTCAAGCCCCAATGCTGATTCGACCCATTGGCCGCTTCTGGCTGCAACGGCAATGCCTGATAACAGCGATGCACAGGAGAACGCGGGTAATTGATCCACAGCAGAAATGAGGGGAAAGCTATGGGATTACTTAGAGTTGCTTCTAATGCCGGAATAATTGGGGGGTCACCACAGACTTCAGGGTTGGGCGCTGCGCCTGCCTCCGAGTTTGCGGGTGACGCCAGCACCACCGAATCATCGGCGCCGGTTGGGGAGGAGCAGTACACGGCAATGCCCGCAACGAGCCAACCAGTTCCTGCCGAAGCATATGTTTTGCCGGCTTCAACCGCCACGCCTGAAGATGTCACGTACGCACCGGGCACGATGCCGGCGGAGGCTCAATACGATCAGCTTCCGCCAGACATTGGGGCAACTTCTCCAGGGGTTTTGGGAAATTTGACCAGGGATCTGGCTGAGTCTCAGTACATACTTAGAGGACTGTCGCAAGCCCACGGCATGGACCCCTCAATGCGCGCGATGTTGATCGACCGCGTGTTGCGAGACGTATT
>CAYTTD010000097.1:3519-6562 GCA_964440595.1 uncultured Gaiellales bacterium | reverse complement strand
GTGAATCAACGAAGCCAGGCATGACGGTGGCGCCCTGAAGATCAATCCGCTCATGTACTTGACCCGCGATTGCATCCTCGCGGTTGTCGACACCAGCCAGAATTCGGCCGCCCGCTATATATAGCACCGACATTCGCGGGAGCGATGGATCCATGGTGATGATATTTGCGTTCTCAATGATCATTAAGCCTGAGATTCTAATGCTGTTGGTGCATTGAATCGATGCCCCTTGGTGCCTGTTAGGATCATCCTGTCAGAAATCAAACTGTGCTCAGCGTGTGTGGTGTGCGCCGAACGGGACAAAGGTTGTGTGCCTTACAAGGCACATGGACGAGCACGAATATCTGGAGGGAATAAGACACGATGATGATCTCATCTTTTAGCGCGCTCAAGGCTGCGCCTGCACCAAGCCACGATCAACCACCTGTCATTCACACTGCGGTTGCTTCGTTCACAAATACGATTGAGAAGCTTCACGCCGCGTGTGAAGCGCTTGGAATGAAGGAAAAACATGAGCCCGGCAAGGATCCAAATACCAAGCCAAAGGTAACCGAGCCACCAACTCCTGCAACACCAACGGTGCCTTGGGGCGATGCAAAAGGCACTTTCGAGCTTTTTGATTCTGCAATCAAGAGCCTGCAGGATGGTCGTGACAAGTTCTCGTCAGTCTTCACCAGGCACCAGGCGGGTCCGCTCATGGACGCTCTGTCTACCGACCTGAATAACCTCTATGACCTTCGACAGATGGCCCAGATGATTGGTGAAAACAATCGAATGAGTCGCTACGTTGAAAACCCGCGATTTACCGCTGCGGTCAAGGCTGATCTGCATGCGGCAATTCACGACTCGAAAAAAGCCGTTGCGATGCTGAAAGGTAATATCGCCGGCTGATTCAGTCAGCAAAAATACAGTAAAAGAAGCCGCTACGGTTTGAGCGTTCGCATGAGTTCGCCACACGGTAGCGGCTTTTTTTATGATCGTGGAACGATGTATTCGCGCTCTTCCACGAGGCGTCCACCGGCAATGCGCATGACGGTGACCATAGAGTAGTCAATAGGCATACCATCACCTTGGCGGCCTTCTGCAGTAGCCTCAATCATTGCTGTTTCGCCATCAACGATTACAGTGTGAGGGCGATAGGTGAGTTCAGAATCGCCCTCCAAAAACAATCTCCACTGACCAATGTATTCGCTTACTCCGTCGATACGGTCTCCTGTACCAGGGCGCCAGTAAACGATTGCAGGATCAACGCATGCCTCAAGTGACACCCAGTCGCGAGTGAGGATTGAATTTATGACCTGCCCGACCACGTGGCGGGTTACGGTTTCAGGTGAGATCTGTTGGGTTTCCGTCATGGTTACTGACACAATCAGGTGATTCTATCCTCAACTGCGGCGCAATTCGCCATCTGCATACCTCATTGCCGAGGCGTTTGTGCCAATAATCGTGCCAATTCCGGCTGCCAAAAGGGTTGCAGCTGCGAGTTGGTTGACGCCACCTGGCAGACCTTTGCCTTTCATGACCGCCCAAGTGAGCCAGGCAGAGCCGGCCGCAGCAGCCACTCCTCCCATTATCGTCATACCGGTGCGAGTTGCCGGGCCGAGAATCGGATTATCGCGTTCAACCACGAGATCGTCTACCGTCGCTACCTCCTGCTTTGGTGGTGCGACGACGTCATTGAGGTAGGTGGACTTTGTGGAGAAGTACGAGAATGCCGTGCCTCCTGTGAGGCCAACGATTGCGCCAGTTCCAAGTAGCGATGCCATCAGTGCTTTTTGAGCTTTTATCATCCGGGATACACTCCCCATGGCTCTTCATAAATGTAACGTTTTTCAACGCCTACGATTGCAGCTAGGCCTGGTACTTTTGCTGTGATCTCTGGCGGATAGCGGTCATCAAACTCATTACCTTCGGTATAGAAGCGACCATCGATCTGATCGAGCGGTTCGATGAATCGTACTGCGTTGAGCTTGCCGTCAGAGGTCCTGATCAGTGCAAGTGATCGATTCTTTTCGTCTCCCTGAACAAGAGCTCGAGCTTCTACGAGAGCATCTTCAATATCGGTCGCATCAAGTTGCTTGATGTCGGTCATGTCCAGGTACATCCTGATCCGTTGCACCTCACCATGGGCACCTGGCGATTGGGCTGCTTCGTCTCCTTCGGCCTCAGCCGCTGTGCCGCCTTTGGTTGTCACAATCTGCGCGGAAGCGACCTCCACGCCGTTGAGCTCGTTGACTGACGCGGTGACGCCATTGATGAATCCCGATGGTTTCTGTGTGCCGCTGCTTGCATCGTTGCTGTTCCGTCGAGACTCTGTGGCATGCCGGACGGTCAAAGTCGTGCCGAGTGCCCAGCCAAGGATGCCTCCCAAAACTAGTGAAAGTGCACCACCGCGCAGCGCATTTTTTATGTAAATGTTCTTGATTCCGCCTTTTTCGGACAAGGCAAGAAAGCCCATGCCGGCTGCCATTACGCCAGCCGTGGGACCAAAAACGAAGCTTGATCCAAGAAGTCCGTCTTTGCCAAGGGAATCTTTTACTGTGCTCCAGAGAGTGGTGCCGAGTCCAACCAGGATGGCGCCCGATCCAATCAGCTTGCCCGTCCACGCATTGTCCGCTGCTGCAATAAGGTTGGCTGATTGGCTTGCATCTTCGGTTGGTGATTCACCTGACTGCTTGGATTTACGCGTAGATCTTGCTGGTTTTGAAGTGGGGGCACTTTCCGCTACTTTTGTTGCGGCTACCGCAGCATCCTCAGCGGCGGCCGTAGCTTTTGCAGCGTCGTCCGTGAGCCCTGCTAAACGCGATGCGTCGTCGGCAACGTCGGCAACATTGACCAGGTTATCGACGGCGTGCGTACCGGACTGTGCGGCCTTCACCACCTTGCCGGCAACCGATGCTGCTGATGCAACCGAAGTCATCTTTTTTTCCCGACCCTTGAAATATCGTCACTCGACAACCGGCATCCAAAAAGTAAATCCCCAATACCGATCCTCTGATCCACCCTGTTCATCGAAAAGGTCGCGCGACTTGTTGCAACCGGG